>NZ_JAFBBG010000001.1 GCF_016907055.1 Paracholeplasma morum | reverse complement strand
GATATACTGTGTACTATGTACAGGATAGGTGGGAGACTAAGAAACTAGGACGTTAGTCTTGGTGGAGTCGACGTTGGGATACCACCCTTGGTGCATGGCGTATCTAACTTGTGGATGTGTAATCCAAAGGACAGTGTCTGGTGGGCAGTTTGACTGGGGCGGTCGCCTCCCAAAGAGTAACGGAGGCGCCCGAAGGTACCCTCAGAATGGTTGGAAATCATTCGTAGAGCGCAAAAGCATAAGGGTGCTTGACTGCGAGACCAACAAGTCGAGCAGGGACGAAAGTCGGGTTTAGTGATCTTACGGTACCGCATGGAAGGGCCGTGACTCAACGGATAAAAGCTACCCTGGGGATAACAGGCTTATCGCTTCCAAGCGTTCACAGCGACGAAGCGGTTTGGCACCTCGATGTCGGCTCGTCGCATCCTGGAGCTGAAGAAGGTTCCAAGGGTTGGGCTGTTCGCCCATTAAAGCGGCACGCGAGCTGGGTTCAGAACGTCGTAAGACAGTTCGGTCTCTATCCGTCGTGGGCGCAGGAAATTTGAAGGGAGCTGTCCTTAGTACGAGAGGACCGGGATGGACGTACCGCTGGTGCACCAGTTGGCCTGCCAAGGCCACAGCTGGGTAGCTACGTACGGACGGGATAAACGCTGAAAGCATCTAAGCGTGAAGCCCCCCTTAAGATGAGATTTCCCATTAGCAATAAGTAAGTTCCCTTATAGACGATGAGGTTGATAGGCTAGGTGTGGAAGTGCGGTGACGCATGAAGCTGACTAGTACTAATAGAACGAGGACTTAACCTTACAATGAATTTATCTAGTTTTGAGAGATGTCTGGTGACGATGGCGAAGTGGACACACCTGTTCCCATCCCGAACACAGAAGTTAAGCACTTCAGCGCCGAAAATAGTAGAAGTATCTGCGAAGATAGGACGTTGCCAGGCTCACTCAATTTAATATGGGGGATTAGCTCAGTTGGGAGAGCATCTGCCTTACAAGCAGAGGGTCGGCGGTTCGAGCCCGTCATCCCCCACCATTAACTTACTTACTTAAAAATAAATATGCAGATGAAATTGCCGAAATAGCTCAACTGGTAGAGCACCTGACTTGTAATCAGGGGGTTGCGGGTTCAAGTCCTGTTTTCGGCACCATTTGCAAAACGTCCCGTTAGCTCAGTCGGTAGAGCACTTGACTTTTAATCAAGGGGTCAGAAGTTCGAGCCTTCTACGGGACACCATCTTTAAAAATGCCTGGATGGTGGAATAGGTAGACACGTGGGACTTAAAATCCCATGGGATAAAACCCGTGTCGGTTCAAGTCCGACTCTAGGTACCAACTAAATTAATAAAGTGGGGCTTTAGCTCAGCTGGGAGAGCGCCTGTTTTGCACGCAGGAGGTCGACGGTTCGATCCCGTTAAGCTCCACCATTTTGTTAATATGAGATGTCATGTCTCTTTTATATATTATGTATGGCCCAAATGCAGGACATGGCGGTGTAGCTCAGCTGGTTAGAGCGTACGGCTCATACCCGTAAGGTCGAGGGTTCAAGTCCCCCCGCCGCTACCAATTAGGACCCGTAGCTCAGTTGGTTAGAGCCACCGGCTCATAACCGGTTGGTCGTAGGTTCGAGTCCTACCGGGTCCACCAAACCCAAATTTTAACTTAATAAACAATAATTGGCAATGGAGAAATACCCAAGTCCGGCTGAAGGGATCGGTCTTGAAAACCGACAGGCTGTAAAAGGCGCGGGGGTTCGAATCCCTCTTTCTCCGCCATTATTAAATATCGCGGGATAGAGCAGTCTGGTAGCTCGTCGGGCTCATAACCCGGAGGTCGTTGGTTCAAATCCTTCTCCCGCAACCAAAATGGTCCGGTGGTGTAGTGGTTAACATGCCAGTCTGTCACACTGGAGATCGCGGGTTCAATTCCCGTCCGGACCGCCATTTTTATGGCAAGGCTCTGTAGCTCAGTCGGTAGAGCAACGGACTGAAAATCCGTGTGTCGGCGGTTCAATTCCGCCCGGAGCCACCACTAAAATCTATCACTTATGTGTGATCATATTAAAATCTAAGTGGATACTTAGTTTTTTTTATCTTGTAGACTGTATACTATTATAATAAAATGTAGTATTTAACATAGAATTTAGCGTATTTTCTATTTAATAACGACAGGATCAGCTTATTTTTCTTGACATATACATGGCTTATGATACAATAGTTTCATAAGTAGTTTGAACATCAAAACATTTAAGGAGAATAATATGTCAAAAATAGGACTTATGGTTTGTGGAAACTCAGGCATTGATTACATTAATGTCGATTATCCAGTAAAAGTAATTCATTCAACACTCAATTTAGGCGATAAAGAATATGAGGATTATGTCGATATTACGGCAGAAACATTTTATAACACGGTTGTGAGTAACCCAGATATCGCGATTTCTACCTCTCAAACCCCAACCGGTAAGATTGCAGAAGTATACGAAGAATTCAAAAAAGAAGGGTACACTTCAGTAATCGCGATCATGATTTCTTCAAAGCTTTCAGGAACTTATCAAGGGGCTGTACTAGCTAGTACACTTGTTGAAGGGCTTGACATCCACGTTATAGACTCAAAAAGTGTGTCTCACGGAGAGTACTATCTCGTACAAAAAGCAATTGAAATGATCAAGGCAGGGAAGAAAGCTGAAGAAATAAAAGAAACTTTAGAACAATTAAGAGAAAAAATCCGTATAATGGTATTGGTAGATACTTTAAAGTATCTTGTGAAAAATGGCCGTTTGTCAGCAACTTCAGGTTTCTTAGGAACTTTGCTCAAGATAAAGCCATTATTACACGTAACACCTGAGGGTGCATTAGTACCACTTGAGAAGATTAGGACTACATCTAAAGCTAGAGAAAGACTTCTTGAAATTTTGATTGAAGAAACCAAAAATAAAAAAGTGGATATCTTCTTAGCTTATACAAATAACAAGATAGATGCAGAACACCTAAAAAATCTAATTTTAGAACAAAAACCAGATGTGCTAGTTGAACTTGTCCCATTGACACCTGTCGTAGGTGCACATGCAGGTCCAGGAACTATCGGAGTCGGATATATAGAGAGGTAATTATATGAGTCGTTCGAAAGATGTAATCAATGAGTTGTTAGTAGAGGTATTTAATCACATTCTCTCCATAGAAGGACAAACGTTAAAAGAACGTGGTGTTAAATTATCGATGACTGAAGTCCATGTACTAGAAGCCATCAACAATTCGACGCTTAAAACCATGGGGGATGTAGCGAGAAAGCTCCGTATAACACTCGGAACTTTAACCACATCTATTGATGTTCTTGTTCGAAAAAAATACGTGATTAGAAATCGTGCTAAGGACGATAAACGTAAAGTTTTGTTACATCTAACGGATCAAGCTCTTGAAGTGCTTAAGATACATGAAGGGTTTCATGACGAAATGATTGAATCATTAATGGTCGACCTAAACATCGAAAAAGATGAAGCACTTGTGAAATCCCTAGAGAATATCTCAAATTATTTTAAGCAAAAATACTGAGAATAAGCGCTATTATGCGCTTATTTTTTTTGGTTGTGTAGTTTGTTTATATGAGCTTTCATGTTATAATAACCATTGATAATAAACAATTGATGAAGAAGGTGCAACTATGTATGTTTTTGGGATTGATGTTGGTGGAACATCAGTAAAAATTGGATTATTAAATGACCAAGGGGATTTATTAGAATCTTGGGCTATACCTACAGATATATCGAACAATGGTGATAATATTTTATATGACATTGCCGATAGTGTAAAAGAATATATGAAAACAAAAAATATTACCAATCACGACATTTTAGGGTTTGGATTCGGACTTCCAGGTCCTGTATTTGAAGATGTTGCTATCAGATGCCCTAATTTAGGATGGGTAGATGTTAATGTGAGAGAAGCATTTTGTGTCGCATATGGTAAGAGTGTTACCGTAAAGGCTGGTAATGATGCGACTGTAGCAGCTGCTGGAGAATACTGGCAACGCAATATCAAAGGGGACGTTGTCTTCATCACACTAGGAACTGGTGTTGGTGGTGGTATTATTGCTAATGGCAAAGTCATTGATGGTGCGCATGGTGGTGGCGGAGAAATCGGTCATATTCGTGTCAACTTTGAACACCCTCAAGATTGTACTTGTGGCTTACAAGGTTGTTTAGAAACCGAATGTTCAATTAGAGGCATAACTAAGATGGCGAGAACGTTATTAGAAAAGGGCGATTTACCATCAGTATTAAGAAACGATCAAACACTTAATCCTCGTGTTATCTTTAATGAAGCTAAAAAAGGGGATGCAGTAGGCTTAGCTGTTGCAGATAAAGTCGGGTATTACCTAGGTATTGCTTGTGCGTCAATCGCTGTGACTACAGATCCAAAAACATTTATTATTGGTGGTGGCATTTCAAATGCAGGATCCATATTAATTGATAACATTAAGAAACATTACGTTAACTTTGCTCATTTCGCTGTGAAAGATATGCCTTTTGAGTTGGCTAATCTTGGTAATGATGCAGGTATGTACGGTGCGGCGTATTTGGTAATTAGCGAGGCTAAACACTAATGGTTTTGGATGTAATCGCAAGAGGCGTTGCCTTTGCAAAAGCATACATACCAGAAACAGTAGACTTTAACGCTGAAACCAAAAACGTAAAACTAGAAGAAGTTCTAGCATCAGTCATTCATGAGATTAATGAAATGCTTAATCAAGCATCTGATAACCAAGATATATTGTTATTCCAACTAGCAATACTTAATGACAGTGCACTATTCTCAGACATCAAAACAAGACTTAAGCAAACAAACTCATTGTCACAAGCGCTAAATCAAGCTATGGGTGTCTATATTGGAGACCTTTTGAAAAGCAACGATCCTTATTTAAGAGCTAGAGTTGTGGACATTGAAGACGTCAAATCAAGAGTCATCCGCAAAGCCCATTCAGTAATGGGAATGGTGGATGAGAATATCATACTTTGTGTGGATGAACTCTATCCTTCACTCATATTCGAATATCAAAGCCATATCAAAGCGATTTTGGCTTTAAAAGGGTCTAATCTATCACATGGAGCTATTCTTGCACGAGAAAGAAACATTCCATTCATGATTATTGACTCATTTGACTTTAATTCGATGGATTCGATATTGGTAGATGCCAATAATGGCATGTATCATGTGAATCCAAACCCAGATTTAGTCAGTGTCGTTATGACAGAACATGAAAAAGAATAATCTGACTTATCATTAAAGCACTACCCAAATAAGTTATTTATTAACTACAGTGGTATAAAAGAACTGGATCCTATGTACATTAGAAACTCTAATGGCATCGGATTATATCGAAGTGAATTCTTGTATTATGAGCTAGGTAGATTCCCAACAGTAGAAGAACAAGTCATGATTTTTGATAACTTACTAAGAAGTTTTTACCCTAAACCTGTTGTCATTAGAACATATGATTTTGGAGAAGATAAGACCCCAATTGGTATGCATATTGAGACTAGAGGGGTTGCTTCCTATATTTTGCACTTAAAAGATGACTTTGTTAATCAAATTAAAGCACTATTAATCTCTCACTCGAGATATGATAATCTGCGTATTATGATTCCGATGGTGTTTCAAAAAGATGATTTAGACGTCTTTAAGAAAATCCTTGACGGTGTACAGGAAGACCTAAAATTAACTTCTGAGCAACCTAAAGTAGGCGTTATGATCGAAACCAAAGAAGCTTTCAATCATTTAGAAGATTTTGCAACTGCAGATTTTATCTCTATTGGTACCAATGATCTTGGCAATAGTTTATTTGGGTACGGACGTGATCAATCTGTTGATAGAAGTAGATACGTTGAATCCCTTTGTGAAGCCATTGATGTCATCTCGCTTTTCGCAAGAGAAAAACAGATCGGTTGTACAATTTGCGGGGATATTGCCAGCCAAAAAGATGGGTTCCTTCGTCTCTTAAAACAAGGAGAAACCAACTTTAGTATCGCAATACCATTCTTAAAAGAAGCCAAACAGCTGATTAATCAAGATAAGTAAAACAATATAAAAGAATAACAACACTTTTTAAAAATATAAGTAAAAAAAGGTTGCATATTCTTTTTTTTTATCATATAATAGTAACGCTTACGCACAAGCGCAAAAGGCTGTGAAATGGAAGGTTGTCGGCACACGGATAGCCGTTGTCTATGTGAAGGGTTTTTCCATGGAGCAAGTCTATGACAAAGATTATAGGCGAAAGGAGACTATTGTAAAATGGCAAAAGAAGTTATCAAAATTCGTTTAAAGGCTTACGATCACAGATTAATTGATCAATCAGCTAAGAAGATCATTGAAAGTGTCTTAAAGACTGGGGCTAAGGTTCACGGACCAATTCCGCTTCCAACTGAAAAAGAAATTTTCACAATCTTACGTTCACCACACGTTAACAAAGATTCACGTGAACAATTCGAACGTCGTACTCACAAGAGATTGATTGAAATCTTAGATCCAAATGCTCAAACGATTGAAGCACTTATGCATATTGACTTACCATCAGGTGTCGATATCGTATTAAAGAAGTAATTAAAAACTAATTAACAAGGAGAAAGAAACATGGCCAAAGGAATCTTAGGTAGAAAATTAGGCATGACTCAAATTTTCAATGAAAATGGTCACCTAATCCCTGTTACTGTTATCGATGTGGCTCAAAACGTAGTGTTACAACAAAAAACTGTTGAAACTGACGGATACGTTGCGACTCAAATTGGTTTCGAAGACAAAAGGGAAAAATTAAGCAACAAGCCAGAACAAGGGCACGTCGCAAAAGCTAATACAGCACCTAAGCGCTTCATTAAAGAAATTCGCTTTAACGAAACGCTTAATGAATTAGCGGATTTAGCGGTAGGTTCAGTTGTTTCTGGAGATATTTTCGCTGCTGGCGAATTAATCGATGTCACTGGTACTTCAAAAGGTAAAGGGTTTGAAGGTACAATCAAGAGACACAATCAACACAGAGGGCCTATGACACACGGGTCAAGATACCATCGTGGTCCAGGTTCTATGGGAGCCATCAAAGGCAATATGAAGGGTAAAAACTTACCAGGGCATATGGGACATGAACAAGTTACTGTTCAAAACCTTGCTGTGGTAGCTTATGACTCAGAACGTGAAGTATTACTCGTTAGTGGTAGCGTACCAGGACCTAATAAAGGTTTCGTGGTTGTTAAATCTGCCATTAAGAGTGAAAAGTAAGGAGGAACAATGATGCCTAAATTACAAGTTTTAAATCAACAAGGTTCAAAAGTAACTGACCTTACACTTAATGATTATGTATTCGGTATTGCCCCTCACCAACAAGTACTATACGATGTAGTAAACGCTCAAAGAGCTGCAATGCGTCAAGGTACACACGATGTTAAATCTCGTGCTGAAGTTTCTGGTGGCGGAAGAAAACCATGGAGACAAAAAGGAACTGGCCGTGCTCGTCAAGGGTCAACAAGATCACCACAATGGAGACATGGTGGTATCGTATTCGGTCCAACTCCAAGAAGCTATGCTGTGAAAGTTAATAAGAAAGTTGGCCAATTGGCTTTACGTTCTGCACTTTCATTCCATGCAAATAACGAATCACTTATCGTAGTTGATCAACTACATGTTGACAACGCAAAAACTAAAGAGTTCAAAGCATTGCTTGACAACTTGAAAGTTACTGAAAAAGTATTAATCGTAGACAATGTGTTTGAAGACAATGTGTTCTTAGCAGCACGCAACTTACCAAACGTTGCTTTAGTACAAGCTTCACATGCAAGTGTATACGACTTACTAAACTGCAAAGTATTATTATTAACTGAAAGTGCAGTTAAACACTTCGAGGAGGTGCTTGCATAATGATTAAATACTACGACATTATCAAAGCTCCAATCATTACTGAACAAACTTCAAAACTTATTGAAACAGAAAATAGCTATACTTTCGAAGTTGATAAGAAAGCTAACAAAATCGAAATCAAAAAAGCCATTGAAGCTGTATTCGGTGTGAAAGTAGTAAGAGTAAACACAATCAACGTATTACCTAAGTTCAAAAGAATGGGTAAATACGAAGGTTACAAGAATGCTTATAAGAAAGCAATCGTAAAACTAGCTGACGGTCAAAAGATTGACAAGTTCACAGTTTAAGATTAGTGAAATATTAAAGGAGAATTAACTTATGGCGGTTAAAATTTATAAACCGACGACAAACGGTCGTCGTAACATGAGCGTATTGACATACGAAGAAATCACTACATCTACTCCTGAAAAATCACTACTCGAGCCATTAACTAAGAATGGTGGCCGTAATAACCAAGGTAAAATTACGGTTCGTCATCAAGGTGGCGGCGCTAAGCGCAAATATCGTGTAATTGATTTTAAGAGAAATAAAGATGCTATCGTTGGTAAAGTAGCAACCATTGAATACGATCCAAACAGAAGCGCGAACATCGCATTAATCAACTATGTTGACGGTGAAAAGCGTTATATCATTGCGCCAAAAGGCTTAGTGGTAGGAATGAGTATTGAATCAGGTGCAAATGCTGACATCAAAGTTGGTAACGCATTACCAATTATGAATATCCCAGTTGGTACAGTAGTTCATAATATTGAATTACACCCTGGTAAAGGCGGACAATTAGTTCGTTCAGCAGGTACTTCAGCTCAAATCTTAGGTCGTGAAGAACGTTATGTTCTTGTAAGACTAAGCTCAGGCGAAGTTCGCAAAATTTTAGGTACTTGCCGTGCTACAGTTGGTGAAGTCGGAAACGAATCTTACGAACTTGTAAACATCGGTAAGGCAGGTAGAACTAGACATATGGGTATTCGCCCAACAGTTAGAGGTTCTGTAATGAACCCTAATGACCACCCACACGGTGGTGGTGAAGGTAAACAACCAATCGGTCGTAAATCACCAATGTCACCATGGGGTAAACCTGCTCGTGGTATCAAAACTAGAGATTCTAAGAAGGCTTCTAACGATTTAATCGTAAGACGTCGTACAAAGTAGGAGGATAATCATGGCACGTTCAATTAAAAAAGGTCCTTTTTGCGATGATCACTTATTAAATAAAGTGGTAACTGCTAAGAAGGCAAAAGATAACAAAGTAATCCAAACTTGGTCAAGACGTTCAACGATATTCCCTGACTTTGTAGGATTAACAATTGCAGTATACAACGGTAGAGAACATGTACCTGTGTATGTAACAGAAGATATGGTAGGACATAAGCTTGGTGAATTCGCACCAACTCGTACTTACCGCGGTCATGGCGCTGACAAAAAAGCGAACAAGAAATAATAATGGAGGTTAATATGGAATCTAAAGCTATTGCAAAAACCGTGCGTGTTGCACCTAGAAAAGCAAGACTAGTTATTGATCTCATCCGTGGCTTAGACGTTAAGGAAGCTCAAGCTGTCTTAAAGTATACGCCTCGCGCTGCATCTCCTATTATTCTTAAAGTACTTAATAGCGCAGTTGCAAACGCAGATCACAACTATAACATGAATACAAACAACCTATATGTTAAAGAAGCATATGTTAATGAAGGTGTTCGTATGAAGAGAATGATGCCTAGAGCTAAAGGTCAAGGCGACATCATTCAAAAGAAAACAAGCCACATAACTGTTGTTGTGGCAGAAAGAGTTTAGGAGGGAACACACGATGGGTCAAAAAGTTAGTCCAGTCGGCTTACGCGTCGGCATCATCCGTAACTGGGATGCTAAATGGTATGCGGATAAGAAAAATGTTCCGGCACTATTAAAAGAAGATATTGAAATTAGAAAGTATCTAAAAACTACTTTTAAAAATGCTGCAGTTTCTCAAATCGAGATCGAACGCCTAAAAGGTAAAGCTAAAGACAGAGTAAAAATTACTCTTCACACTGGCAAACCTGGTGTTGTTATCGGTAGAGATGCAGAAAACAAGAACAAGGCTGTTAAAGCTTTAGAATATATGACTAAAAAAGAAGTGATTCTAAACGTGGTTGAAGTTAAACGTGTTGAAACAAATGCTGAGCTTGTTGCACAAAGCATCGCTGAGCAATTAGAAAACCGTGCTTCATTCCGCCGTGTTCAAAAAATCGCTATGCAAAGAGCATTAAAAGCAGGCGCTAAAGGGGTTAAAACATTAGTTTCTGGCCGTCTTGGTGGTGCTGAAATCGCTAGAGCAGAAGGTTATTCAGAAGGACGCGTTCCACTACACACACTACGTGCTGACGTTGACTATGCAACAGCAGAAGCAACAACTACTTATGGTAAGTTAGGCGTAAAAGTGTGGATCTATAAAGGTGAAGTATTACCTGGTCAAAAAGTTAGACCAGAAGCACAACCTAAAAGAGAAAAGCGCAGTAAGGGAGGCAAATAATTATGTTAATGCCAAAAAGAACAAAATATCGCCGTCCTCATCGCGTAAGCTATGAAGGTCTTGCGAAAGGTAACTTAACTTTAAATAACGGTACATGGGGTTTACAAGCTACTGAAGGGGCATGGGTTACAAACCGCCAAATCGAAGCTGCCCGTATCGCTATCACTAGACATATGAAACGTCAAGGTAAAGTATGGATCAACATATTCCCTCATTTAGCAAAAACTAAAAAACCTCTTGAAGTACGTATGGGTTCCGGTAAAGGGGCTCCAGACTCATGGGTTGCAGTTGTTAAAACCGGGAAAATTATGTTTGAAATTTCAGGAGTTGCAGATGAGGTTGCTGCAGAAGCATTAAGACTTGCATCACACAAACTTCCTGTTTCATCAAAAATTATTCGTAAGGTGGGTGACCAATAATGAAAGCTATCGAAATTCGTAAAATCAGCACTGCTGACTTAAACAAACGTATTGACGAATTAAAAATTGAATTATTCAATCTACGTTTTCAACTTGCTGTTGGTCAATTAGAAAACACTGCACGTATAAGTCAAGTACGTAAATTAATTGCACAAATGAAGACAATCATTAGTGAACGTAACGAATAAGGAGGATACTATGGAAAGAAACAATAGAAAAGTGTTCACAGGTACTGTGGTATCTACCAAAATGACTAAAACGATCACAGTGGTTGTTGACACTTACAAAAAACACAGTTTATATGGGAAACGCGTAAAAGTTTCCAAAAAATATCATGCGCATGACGAAAACAACGTTGCAAAGGTTGGAGACGTAGTAACTATAATGGAAACACGTCCACTTTCAGCTACTAAACGTTTTAGATTAGTAGAAGTTGTTTCCGAAGCAAAATAAGGAGGGACTATCATGATTCAACAAGAAACAAGATTAAATGTCGCTGATAACAGTGGCGCACGTGAAGTCTTAGTCATCAAAGTATTAGGTGGTACCCGCCGTCGTTATGCGAATATCGGAGACGTTGTGGTTGTTACTGTTAAAAAGGCTACACCAGGCGGTATCGTTAAAAAGGGTGACGTTGTCAAAGCTGTAGTCGTAAGAACAGTTTCTGGCTTAAGACGTCCAGATGGCTCATACATCAAATTTGATGATAATGCAGCAGTAATTATTAAGGAAGACTTAAACCCACGTGGAACTCGTATTTTCGGGCCAGTGGCTAGAGAGTTAAGAGATAAGAACTTCATGAAGATCGTATCCCTTGCTCCAGAAGTATTATAAGGAGGACATCATGAACATTAAAGCTGGAGATACAGTTGTAGTAATCGCTGGTAAAGACAAACATAAAGTCGATAAAAAAGGCAAAAAGATTCAAACAACTGGTAAAGTATTAAAAGCATTTCCTGGTGAAGACCGTCTATTAGTTGAAGGCGTAAACAAGGTAAAAAAACACCAAAGACCAACTCAACAAAACGAAAAAGGTCAAATCTTGGAAGTTGAAGCACCAATTCATGCATCCAATGTTATGATTCTCGACCCTAAATTAAATGTTCCAACTCGCGTTGGTTACAAAGTCGTAGACGGTAAGAAAGTCCGTTATGCGAAAAAATCAGGCGCTAGCCTTGATAAATAAGAAGGAGTTTGACTATGAGTAGATTAAGAGAAAAATACGAAACCCTCACCAAACCCGAATTAATTAAAGCATTCAACTACACTACCGTTATGCAAGTACCAAAGATCGAAAAGATCGTAATCAATATGGGGATCGGCGACGCAGTTGCTAATCCAAAAGTACTTGACGACGCGGTTGAAGAACTAACCGTTATTACTGGTCAAAAACCAGTTGTTACAAAAGCTAAGAATTCTATTGCGAACTTTAAACTTCGTGAAGGAATGCCAATTGGTTGCAAAGTAACATTACGTGGAGAAAGAATGTATTACTTCTTAGACAAATTAATTTCAATCTCATTACCTCGTGTTAGAGACTTCCGTGGTATCTCAAAAGATGCATTCGACGGACGTGGTAACTATACACTAGGTGTTAAAGAACAATTAATTTTCCCAGAAGTTAATTTCGATAAAGTGAAAAAAGTACGAGGCATGGACATTGTCATCGTAACAACGGCAAAATCAGATGAAGAAGGTAGAGCATTATTAACTTCACTTGGTTTACCGTTTAAAAAATAAGGAGAATAAACATGGCTAAAAAATCTATGATTGCGAAGCAACAACGTGTAGCTAAGTTCTCAACAAGAGCTTACACAAGATGCACAGTTTGTGGCCGTCCGCACGCAGTATACCAAAAATTTGGAGTTTGCCGTATTTGTTTTCGTGAATTAGCCTATAAAGGCGAACTACCTGGCGTTAAAAAAGCCAGCTGGTAAGAAGGAGGAAATAATATGGTTATGACTGATCCAATTGCGGATTTACTAACTCGTATCCGCAACGCGAACACAATGCGTCATGAGAAAGTAGAAATCCCTACATCTAGACTTAAAACGGACATTCTAAATGTTCTTAAGCAAGAAGGTTTCATCGTGGATTTCACGACAAAACAAGAAGGTGCTGCTAATTTCACAGTAGTTACTTTAAAATATGCCGCAAATAATGAACGCGTTATTAAAGGCTTAAAGAGGATATCGAAACCAGGCTTACGTGTTTATGCGCAAGCAAGTCAATTACCTTCCGTATTAAACGGTTTAGGAATTGCAGTTATTTCGACATCAAAAGGCATCATGACAGACAGAGATGCACGTAAACAACAAATCGGTGGCGAAGTACTCGCCTACATTTGGTAATATAAGGAGGAAATGACATGTCACGTATAGGTAATAAAGTGATTCACGTTCCTGCCGGTGTTACCGTTAATGTTACGGCAGATAACTTAGTCACAGTAAAAGGCCCAAAAGGCGAACTTAGTTTCCAATTTTCTGATCGTGTAGCAATTGCACAACATGATCAAGAAATTAAAGTTACTAGAGAATCAGATGTAAACAATGACCGTAAGCTACACGGAACAACAAGAGCTGTTTTAGCTAACATGATTACTGGTGTTTCTACTGGATTCACTAAGCAATTAGAAATCCGTGGTGTAGGTTATAGAGCATCTTTAGAAGGAAGAACACTTGTTATCAACGCAGGGTATTCACATTTAGTTAATATGGAAATCCCAGCTGGTGTAGAAGTATCACTTCCAAAAAATACCGATGTTATCATTACAGGTATCGATAAGCAAGTCATTGGTGAATTTGCAGCAAACATCCGTCAAGTACGTAAACCAGAACCATACAAAGGTAAAGGTATTCGTTACAAAGATGAAAATGTTCGTCGCAAGGAAGGTAAGACTGCTAAGAAATAGTAGGAGGGCACATATATGATCAATAAACAATCAAGCAATGTATCACGCCAAAAAAGACACCTTCGTATTAGAAAGAATCTTTCAGGCACAGCAGCAAGACCTCGTTTAAGTGTATATCGCTCTAACACAGCTTTCTATGCACAACTTATTGACGACGTCAACCAAACGACTTTATTCCAAGCAAATAGCAAAGAATTAAACTTAAACAGTTCAAACATCGCTTCTGCACAAGCTGTAGGCAAATTAATTGCTGAACGTGGTATTGCAGGTGGCGTGACTGAAGTCGTATTCGACAGAAGTGGTTATTTATACCATGGACGTATTAAAGCATTAGCAGAGGCAGCTAGAGAAGCTGGCTTGAAATTCTAAGGAGGGTAATCATGCGTAAACAAAGAGAAAAAGAAGTCGAATTATTTGAAGACCGCGTGGTCGCCATTAACCGCGTAACAAAGGTTGTTAAAGGTGGACGCCGCTTTAGATTTGCCGCACTAGTTGTTGTTGGGGACCATAACGGTACCGTTGGATTTGGATTAGGTAAAGCTCAAGAAGTACCTGATGCAATCAAAAAAGCAGTTGAAGATGCTAAAAAGAATCTTGTTAAAGTTGCAATTGTTAACAACACAATTCCACATACAGTAACAGGTGAATTCGGAGCAGGTAAAGTTTTCTTAAGACCAGCTTCTGAAGGTACTGGGGTTATCGCAGGTGGTCCAGTTCGTACAATTTGCGAATTAGCAGGTATCAATAACATCTTGTCTAAGTCATTAGGTTCAAAATCACCAATCAACATGGTAAGAGCTACTTTTGCTGGTTTAGAATCATTAAAGACAAAAGAACAAGTTGCAGCACTTAGAGGTGTTGCATTAGAAAGTTTGGTGTAAGACTATGAAATTAGAAATTACACTAAAGAGAAGCTTAATTGGACGTAATCCAAATCAAGTTAAAACCGCTCATGCATTGGGCTTAAAAAAATTAAACCAAACAGTTGTTAAAGAATCCAACGATGCGATTATCGGCATGGTTAATACCATCGCTCATCTTGTGACTGTTAAAGAAATCGCGTAAAGGGGGAGAAACTATGTTAAACGAATTAAGACCAAATGAAGGTGCTCGTAAGAATCGTAAAAGACTCGGACGTGGTACAGCTACTGGACAAGGTAAAACTTCTGGTAGAGGCCAAAAAGGTCAAGGCTCTAGATCCGGTGGCGGCGTGCGTCCTGGTTTTGAAGGTGGACAAATCCCTTTCTTCCAACGTCTTCCTAAGCGTGGATTTACGAACGTAAACCGTAAAGATTATGCAATCATCAACTTAACACAATTAAACGTGTTTGAAGATGGCACAGTTGTTACACCAGAATTATTATTAGAAACAAAATTAATCGGAAAATTACAGTCAGGCGTTAAAGTGTTAGCAAATGGTGCTTTAGAAAAGAAACTAACAATCAAAGCAAACCAATTTTCAAAACAAGCTCTTGAGTTAATCCAACAAGCGGGCGGAACGGCTGAGGTAATTTAACATGTACCGAATTAAAGCGATATTTTCAAACGTACAATTATTAAAAAGAATTGGTATTACCCTAGCATTATTGTTCTTGTTCCGTATCACAACATGGATTCCAATTCCATTACTTGATACTTCTAGTATTACAGATTTCGTAGCAAGCAACGGATTCCTAGCAATCCTAAACAACTTCACGGGTAATGCGCTTGGACGTTTCTCCATCATGGCGATGGGGATATCGCCTTACATTACGGCATCCATCGTAATTCAATTATTGCAAATGGATATTGTGCCTATTCTTAAGGAATGGAGCGAACAAGGCGAAGCAGGCAAAGCAAAACTTAACAAAACAACTCGTATTTTAGGTTTAGTACTAGCATTCGTTCAATCACTAGTATTATTACTAGGGTTAGGGATTGCAGGTAACGAATTAATCATTGATATTCTAGTACCTTCACCATTCTTATATATCTACATGTCATTAGTTGTAACTGCTGGTACAGCATTTGCAATGTGGTTAGCAGATCTTATCACAAGAAAAGGTGTCGGAAACGGAACCAGTTTATTAATCGTTGCCGGTATTATTACATCATTACCATCTATGGTTACCATTTTATGGCAAAAGTACATCACTAACGGTGGTGGCGGATGGGATATTGTAATCTTCATTTCAATCATTCTAATTTACTTAGCAGTATTACTAGGTGTTACCTATTTAGAACTTGCAAAACGCAAGGTACCTATTCAATATGCCAACCGTCAAGCAGGCCAAGGAAAGACAGAATCCAACCTTCCTATTAAGTTAAATACTTCAGGGGTTATTCCGGTCATCTTCGCTTCAACGATTTTAAGTATTCCACTTTCCATCGTCGGTATGTTTGATAAAGACACAAGTACAATGACCAGTCTTGAATCATGGTTAAATCAAATCTTTAACTATCAACAACCAATTGGTTTCGTACTTTATGTAGGATTAATTATCGTCTTCTCATTCTTCTATTCATTCTTAATGATGAATCCAGAAAAAGTTGCCGATAACCTATCTAAGTCAAATTCATACATTCCTGGTGTTAGACCTGGTATGGACACTCAAAACTTCATTGCGAAGTTAATGTTCAAAATCACTCTACTTGGTACAGTTTACTTAGTGATTCTAGCTGCACTTCCAATCATTACTTCGGTAGTATTTGGATTTAATGGCACTGAATCACAAGCAATTGTATTAGGTGGGACTTCATTATTAATTGTGGTTGGGGTTGCTATGGAAACAACTAACCAAATTGAAACAGAAGCAAACAATCAAGAATATAAAGGCATATTCTAAAAAACAAGAGAAGAGGTATTCTTTATGAGACTAATCGTTATGGGACCTCCAGGGGTCGGTAAAGGATCGCTTGCATCAAATTTAACCAAGCACTACAACATACCTCATATTTCAACGGGTGCGATGTTTAGAGAAGAAATTCAAAAAGCATCCCCCGTTGGGAAACTTGTTCAGGCGCAAATTAATGCAGGTAAATTTGTCAATGACTCTCTTACAAATGACATTGTTCGTGAAAGACTACTCGCTAAAGATGTGAAGAATGGCTTCTTATTAGATGGCTATCCTAGAAACCTTAGACAAGCTGAGGATTTTGAACACATCCTTATGCAATATGGCTGGAAAGTTGATTTTGTTATCTATCTAGATTCAAATGAAAACATTTTGTTAAAACGAATCACTGGTAGAAGAGTTTGTAAAAAATGCGGAGAAACCTATCATATCGAAAACCATAAACCACAAGTTGATGGTATATGCGATAAATGCGGTAGCCCACTTGTTCAACGTGAAGACGATACAGTTGAAATTACAAAACGTAGATTGGTCATTTATCATGAACAAACTCAACCAATTATTGACTTTTATAAAGCTAGAAAGAACTTCTTATGTATTGACGGAAACGGCACTATCGAAGAAGTGACAGAACGTGTTATAAACAAGTTAGAAGGAATCAAATGATTATTTTAAAATCACAAAGAGAAATTGACATCATGAGAGAAGCCGGCCGTATGGTTGCCCAAACTCGTGAAGAAGTAAAAAAACATATAAAACCTGGAATCACAACAAAAGCTCTCGATGAGATTGCTGAAACATTTATTAGACAATTAGGCGGAATACCTTCCTTTAAAGGTTATAATGGTTTCCCTGGCTCAGTCTGTCTATCGGTAAATGAAGAGGTTGTACATGGTATACCATCCGATCGTGTTTTGAAAGACGGAGATATTGTTTCATTAGATATTGGCGTAATGTATAAGGGCTATCATGCTGATAGTGCTTGGACTTATCCAGTTGGAAACATTTCGAAAGCTGACGAACAATTGTTAGAGGTTACTTTACAATCATTGTTTGAAGGCCTTAAAATGGCTAAACCAGGAAATCGAGTATCGGATATTTCTGCAGCAATCGAAGCCTATGTGAAACCACATGGTTATGGCATTGTAGAAGAATTTACAGGTCATGGCATTGGAAAGAACTTGCATGAAGATCCGTACGTCCCAAATTTTGGCAAACCTGGATATGGTGCCTTGTTAAAACCAGGCATGACCATCTGTGTTGAACCAATGATCAATATTGGAACAAAGCGTGTTAGAATTTTATCGGATAATTGGACAACCATTACAATCGATAGAAAGAATAGTGCACACTTTGAACACATGATTGCGATAACAGAAACTGGTTGCGAAATATTGACAGAGCTTTAAAGGAGGATATTTATGGCAAGAGAAGATTTAATTGAAGTACAAGCAAAAGTAGTCGAAGTACTACCAAATACCAAATTTAAAGTAGAACTTGAAAATGGGCACGTAGTACTCGCACATGTATCTGGTAAAATCCGCATGCACAACATTCGCATTTTACCTGGTGATAGCGTAACAGTAGAGTTATCACCATATGATTTAACACGCGGCAGAATAACGTATCGCCGCAGGTAGGAGGAAATCACATGAAAGTAAGAGCATCAGTAAAGCCTATTTGCGATAAATGCAAAGTTGTTAAACGCAAGGGCAAAGTAATCGTTATTTGTGAAAATCCAAAACACAAACAACGTCAAGGATAATAGGAGAAAAATATGGCACGTATAGCAGGTATTGATATTCCAAGAGACAAGAGAATTGTTATTGCCTTAACCTATGTTTATGGCATTGGAAGAAACTTATCAGAGAAAATTTTATTAGAAGCTCAAGTATCTGAAGATACAAGAGTAAAAGACTTAACAGAAGATGAATTGAACCGTATTCGTACTGAAGTCACTAAATACCAAGTAGAAGGTGACTTAAGAAGAGAAATTACCTTAAACATCAAACGTTTAATGGAAATTGGTTCTTATCGTGGTATTCGTCATAGAAAAGGTTTACCAGTAAGAGGACAAAACACTAGAAATAATGCACGTACTCGCAAAGGTAAAGCTAAGACTATTGCGAATAAGAAGAAATAAGGAGGGTCATCATGGCAGGTAAAAAAACAACTAAACGTCGTGTAAAGAAGAATATTCCGCTTGGAATGGCTCACATTCATACCACGTTTAACAATACAATCGTAACCATCACTGACCAAGGAGGCAATGCCATCGCTTGGAGCAGTGCAGGTGCACTAGGATTTAAAGGTTCACGTAAATCTACACCTTATGCAGCTCAAATGTCTGCTGATGCAGCAGCGAAAGCAGCAATCGATCATGGTGTGATCAAAGTTGAAGTATCAGTAAAAGGCCCAGGCCCAGGTAGAGAAGCAGCAATTCGTTCTATCCAAGCAGCAGGTCTTGAAATTACAGCAATCAAAGACGTAACACCAGTTCCACATAACGGATGCCGTCCACCAAAACGCCCACGTGGATAATTTCTATTTAATATAAGGAGGTAATCATTTTGCAAGATCTTAAATTTTCGAAACCAGAAGTAAAGGTTGAGTCTACCTCAAGTGATAACACTAAAGCAATCTGTACCATTAGCCCTCTCGAAAGAGGCTATGGGATTACAATTGGTAACTCGTTACGCCGTGTGTTATTATCATCACTACCAGGCGCAGCAATTGTCAATGTTAAGATTGAAGGTGCGGAACACGAATTCTCAACACTAGAAGGTGTTATGGAAGACGTAATGAGCATTGTCTTAAATCTTAAAAAAGTGGTACTTTCCGTTGATTCAACGGATCCTAATTTTGAAAAAGAAATTGAGATCCATCAAAACGGCGCAGGTGTTGTTACCGCTTCGGATATCATTCATGATAATGAAATCAAAGTGATTAATCCAGACCAAGTGATTGCCACTGTGGTTGAAGGCGGCAAACTTTCTATGTACATGACCGTTAGACGCGGTATCGGGTATGTAGGTTCCGTAAAAAACAAGAAATACAACAACTCTATTGGTGTAATTGCGATTGACTCCATTTATACACCAATTAATCGTGTGTCCTACGAAGTTGAAAAAACTCGTGTTGATAACGATGCTGACTATGACAAACTAATCATGGAAGTTGAAACCAATGGCGCAATTAAAGCTCATGAAGCTTTATCATTGGCAGCTAAAATGATGATTGATTACTTATCAGTCGTTGTGGACTTAGATTCTACAACACACGAAATGAGTTTCATGTCTGAAAAAGTTAGCGAAACTAACACACACAAGCTTGAAAAACCAATTGAAGAGCTTGATTTATCAGTTCGCTCATTTAACTGTTTAAAACGTGCAGGTATTAATACACTTGCTGAGTTAACTAAGAAGACTGAAGAAGAAATGATGCGTGTTCGTAATCTAGGACGTAAATCATTAAAAGAAGTTAAAGAGAAGTTAGAAGATTTAGGTTTAGGATTTGCTGCTGGATATTCCAATGGTAGAAAACTAGACATTGCTTCTGACGATGACAACGAATAAGGAGAACTACTATGGCAGGATATAGCAGATTAAGACGTACAAGTGATCAAAGAAAAGCATTACTTAGAGACCTTGTAACGGACCTAATTATTCATGGACAAATCGAAACCACAGAAGCTAAAGCTAAAGAACTTCGCAAATTCGCTGACAGAATGGTTACACTTGGTAAAAAAGGCACTTTAGCCGCTAGACGCCAAGCTGCAGCATTCGTTAGAGCTGAAGATGCAAAAGAAGGACAAACAGCATTACAAAAACTTTTTGGTGAACTTGCTCCAAAATACAAAGATAGAAACGGTGGATACACACGCGTTATCAAGACATTGCCACGTTTAGGTGATACAGCACCAATGGCAGTCATTCAATTTGTTGAATAATACAAGTAAGCACGCTTAGGCGTGCTTTTTTTGTATTCATATCAACAAAATCGGTGTATAATTGAAAAAGGAGAGTGATTTTATGAAGTTTAAAGATTATTTATATCAAAGGCCAAACATAGATGAGATTAAAGCTAAATATGAAGCTTCAATCGAACAATTTAAAAATGCCAAAGATGCACAAACACAAATTGAAGTGATAAAAAATGTATTCAAGATTTCCGATGAAGTGGATACGATGCAACAACTTGTCTCAATTAGATACTCATTAAATACCCAAGATGAATTCTATACGACAGAGACTGATTTCATGGATGAGGTTTTGCCAACCATCCAAAACTACGGGAACGAGTTTCAAAAGGAAGTGGTAGCTTCTCCATTCAAACAAGAATTGATTGATGCTTTTGGACAATACTATTTTGACCAAATTGAAGTTCAACTTCAATCATTTGATGAGAAGATTATTCCTTTGATGGTTGAAGAAAACAAACTTGGTAGCAAATATGCTAAGTTAATTGCTTCAGCACAAATAGAGTTCCAAGGTGGGACTTACAATCTTTCTCAAATGTCTCCGTTCACACAAAACATTGATAGAGAGATTAGACATCAAGCTCAGTTGGCTGTTTCAGGGTTCTTTAAGTCCATTGAATCAGAACTGGATGAATTATATGATCAATTAGTTAAAGTGAGAACCGAACAAGCAGTCCTTTTGGGCTATCCTAACTATGTATCGCTAGGATACAAACGTTTAGGTAGAACTGACTATGATGAGACTGATGTCAGAGCTTACCGCGAACAAATCAAGAGAGATGTCGTACCTATGGTACGAAAACTGGGTAAAAGAAAGAGCGTTCGCTTAGGGATTAAAGACCTTAAGAGTTATGATACAATCGCTTTCTTATCAGGAAACCCAACACCAAAGGGTGATGTAACTTGGCAACTAGAACAAGCTACTAAAATGTATCAAGAACTTTCTAAAGAAACACACGAATTCTTCACATTTATGAAGGAATCTGAGTTATTGGAACTGGATTCTAAAAAAGGCAAAGCCAGTGGAGGGTACTGCACGTTTATACCGGGTTACAAAGCACCATTCATTTTTGCAAATTTCAATGGTACTAGTCATGACGTTGACGTATTAACCCATGAAGCAGGGCATGCTTTCCAAGTATACCAAGCTAAAGATTTTATTAATCCAAGTCAAAGATTCCCAGGCTATGAAGCTTGTGAGATTCATTCAATGAGTATGGAATTCTTCGCATGGCCATGGATGGAAAGTTTCTTCAAAGAAGATGCAACCAAATACTATTTTAACCATCTATCAAGCGCAATCTCATTCTTACCATATGGGGCATTGGTTGATGAATTCCAACACGAAGTATACCAAAACCCAACCATGACTCCAAAAGAACGTAAAGACACTTGGAGAAGACTGGAAAAAATCTACTTACCTGACAAAGATTACGATGATGATACTTTCCTAGATAGTGGAACGTTCTGGTATCGTCAAATCCATATATTCGATAGCCCATTCTATTATATCGATTATACACTAGCTCAAGTATGTGCGTTCCAATACTGGATTAGAAACCATAAAGACCATAAAGAAGCATGGAATAGTTATGTAGCGTTATGTAAACTAGGTGGATCAAAAGGATTTGTTGAATTAATGAAGTCAGCTTCACTTGAAAGTCCATTCGTTGATGGCACGATCAAGAAGACAATTGAACCGTTATTTGCGTTTTTAGACACAATTGACGATACTGTTTTATAACATGACGCCAGAGAATACTGTTCTCTGGCTTTTATTTTATAATATTTAACATTATATTATTGACAATAGTGTATGACATACAGTATAATAATAGTCGAGGTGATACAGTGGATAAAGACACACTCATAACTAACTTCGAAGTTGAGTTAAAAAGGGGAACACAGACCCTACAAGTATTATATTTATTAAAAAAAGAGCAATACGGGTACTCGTTGTTACAAGCGCTAGAAGAAAAGGCCATTCAGATAGAAGCTGGGACACTATACCCACTACTTAGACGTTTAGAGACACAAGGGTTACTAGTATCTAATTGGGATACGACGGAATCAAGACCTAGAAAGTATTATATGCTAAGCGAATTTGGTGATGAAGTATTAAGTCACTTACTTAATACATGGGAGTATAACACAAAGCAAATGAGACAATTAATTGAAGGAGAAGAAAAATGAATGATCTAATTGAACGTTACATATATGACGTAACCAAACGCCTTGAAGAATCAAAGCGCAAAGATATTGAAGATGAATTAAGAGGAAATATATTAGATATGCTTGGAGATGATATCTCTGAAGCAAATACAATTAAGGTTTTAAAACAATTAGGTAGACCGGATGTGCTTGCACTTGAATACAAAGAAAAGAAGAGATATGTCATCTCTCCAAGACTTTATGATGATTATATCAAAGTACTCAAAATTGTATTGATCGTATTTGTTTCGATAAATATTGTATCAGCAGTTGTATCAGGCATCCTAGAACAAACAGGGATTAAGATTCTTAGTACAATTCTTACAGAAATTACCGGGGATTTATTCGGATCTATCTTCTTCGCATTTGCTGTAGTAACTGTTATATTTTGGTCCTTGGATTACAACCAAAAAACAGATGAGTTCGATCCAACCAAACTTGCAAAAGTTCCAGAAAATAAAGACTTGAAGAGTGAAAGAACAGATGCTATCGTCGAAGTCATTCTAACAGTTGTTTTCGGTGGATTCTTCTTGTGGTTCATTTTATCCAACTACAGTGACATTAACATTATCTTAGATGATAACATTAACTTCATTTATAATGGCCATATACTAAAAACGACTGAGTCACTTTGGATAGCTCTAATATGCGGTGTTGGAATGCTAATCGGATTAGCTGGATCTATTTACAGAATCGTTTATAGACGTTTTAATATTAAATCTGGTTTAGTATTTAGCATCCTAGAAGTAGCATCATTAATTGCCTTTACAGTATACTTACTATCAGTCTCTCCATTTGAACCAGCTTTCGTTAATGCCATATCAGTTGCATCAGAAAAGTCAGTAGATACACTAAATCTATATGCAGATCGCTTCATTAGAGGTGGGTTGGCTATTGCATGGTTTGTAACACTAATTGAACTGACAACTAGATGGTACAAGCTAACTAAGAAACGCTAATTATGAACAGCCACAATATTGTGGTTGTTTTTTAAAGCAAATGTCTTGAATATAATTCGAATTCGAAATATAATAGTAAATGAAGGATGTGACTAATATGTTACAAGTAAATGGTATTCACCACGTTACTGCAATTACAAGTGACGCAAAACTTATTTATGATTTTTTTACAAGAGTATTAGGTATTAGACTTGTAAAGAAAACAGTTAACCAAGATGATATTAATACTTACCACTTATTCTTTGCCGATGAAATTGGGCAAGCTGGAACTGATATGACCTTCTTTGATTTTAGAGGGATTAGAAAAGCAGTTAGAGGGACGAATGAAATCTCGAGAACTGGCTTTAGAGTATTAACAGATGAAGCACTGAATTATTGGGTTAAACGTTTGGATCACTACCACGTGCCTCATGAACCAATCAAAACCATGTTTGGCAAGAAGGTACTGTTCTTTAATGATTTTGACGATCAAGCGTATGCGATATTCTCAGATGAGACAGATACTGTAGAATATGATAATCACCCATGGCGTAAAGGCCCAGTACCTGATGAATATGCGATAATGGGTTTAGGTCCAATTTTCTTTAGAGTAGCAGACGTGGATAAAATGGATGGTGTGTTAAGCAGATTCCTAGGCATGAGAGTCATCGCTCAAGAGAAGCCTTATACATTATATGAAATGGGTAAAGGTGGAAACAACGGTAGAGTCATCATTGAGCATCAATTGATGATGCCAGAAGCCCAACAAGGATTCGGATCTGTTCACCACGTAGCATTCAGAGTTAAAGATAAAGCTGCCTTAACCGATTGGGAAGGTTACTTGAATGCACTTGGCGCACCAAACTCTGGTTATGTGGATAGATTCTATTTCGAATCTTTATACACTAGACTATATAAAGGAATTCTATTTGAGTTTGCTACAGAAGGTCCAGGATTCATCGACGATGAAGAAACGCTAGAGAACTTAGGTGAAACGTTAGCATTGCCACCAAGATTTAGAAATCGCCGTGCTTATGTGGAAAGTGTTGTAAGACCAATTGATACAAAACGCAGTGATAAAATCTTTAATAAGGAGTATTTCTAATGAGAGATTTAAAAACAGTTACTATTCTATTCAGAGCTAAAAACAGTTTTGAAGGAATTATTAAAAAAGATATTGAACAGTATGGATTAAATGTCAGTGAGTTTGGAACGCTTGAAGCCCTTTATCATAAAGGTGAACTTACTGTTCAAGAAGTAACGGACAAAGTTTTGATCGCAAATTCGAGTATGACCTATGTACTAGACAACTTAGCAAAACGTGGTTATATTGTTAGAGAGAAATCTATTAAGGACAAACGAAGCTTCATCTTGAGACTAACCGATGAGGGTAAGAATAAGATGGATAAAGTATATCCAGCTCATGAAGCAAACATTAAAAAAGTGCTAAAAGTTCTAACAGAGGCAGAAGAAAAAACACTACAAGAACTACTGAAAAAACTAGGTACAGCCGCTAGTAAATGTAGCTGTGAATAAAGCTGGTAAATGGCTTTATAAAAAGAAAAGACAAATCTGATTTGTCTTATTTTTTTAGTATTTTCTTTAATGCGATTGCAGCATGCATACCATCTGCAGCGGCTTTTGCGACTTGCAATACGCCACCAACAGTATCTCCAGCTGCAAATAGACCTTCAATGTTTGTTTGGAAATCTTCGTTAACGACTAAGTTACTGCCCTCAACGAGCGCACCAATTCTTGTTGCAAAATCGACTGCACCTGGGCTACCTAAAGCTACAAAGATTCCATCAATGGCATATTCGCCATTTTCAGTGAGTATACTCTTTGCAACTTCACCATCGCCTGTGATTTCAATGATTTTGTCTTCTACAACTGGATACCCTTCTACAGGAACAGTAAGTGGGTTACCATTTGTAAAAATGGTGATTTTGTCAGTTAAGAACTCCATGTCTTTGAGTTCATGAAGCATAAAGTCATTATATCCAATCAATGCTAAGTGTTTACCTCTAAAGAAGAACCCATCACAAGTTACACAAAAACTAATGCCCTTGCCTCTATATTGTTGAAATCCTTTAATCCTTAAAGTCGTTCTTGGTTTACCTGTAGCAAGCAGTACTGTTTTTGCCTCGTAAGTATTCTTATTTGTGGTTACTGTAAAATGATCCAATTTATCGATTGCAATCACTTCCTCTTGAAGCACTTCAATCCCAAATTCTGTAGCCTGTTTTACGCCACGTTCAATAAGCTCAGTACCAGAAATTCCTCCAGGAAATCCATAATAGTTGTCAATCATGACACCATCATAGAGTGACCCATTGTCTTTTCCGATAACTAATACGTGCTTATTAGATCTTTTTAAATAAATGGCCGCTGAAATTCCAGCAGGCCCTTTACCGATGATGATTGTATCGTACATCTTAAACGCCTAATAGTTTTCTTAGCTCGTCTTTAGAACGTACACCAATTGCTTGGTTTGCAACTTTTCCGTTTTTGAACACAAGGATGGTTGGAATGCTCATGATTCTAAATTCATTTGCAAGTTCAGGTTGTTCATCCACGTTGATTTTAACTACTTTAGCTAATCCTTCAACTTCAGTTGAAAGAGAGTCAACGATTGGTCCAAGCATTTGACAAGGTCTGCACCAAGCAGCCCAGAAGTCTACTAAAACTGGTTCTTTTGAGTCTAATACTAAACTCTTGAAGTTTTCTTTTGTAACGGTAATGGCCATAAGGCACCTCCTATAATTAATATTCCTAGCCTATTATACATAAAGATGGGGCATAAATCTAGTTAAATGCAACAATTATTATGATATAATAGATTAATGGTAAAGAGGGTATTTAAATGGCAAAAATAGAAGTATCAAATTTAAAATTTTCTTATAATAATAAAGACGAAGCCATTCAAGATTTGTCTTTTTCAATCGAAGAAGGCACTTGGGTATGCATCGTTGGTCATAATGGTTCAGGTAAATCTACACTTGCAAAGCTGTTAATTGGCTTATTAAAGGCAGATAGTGGAACCATTAAAATAGATGGTATCGAACTAAAGAAAGAAACGGTTCACGATATTAGAAAACGTGTTGGAATTGTGTTTCAAAATCCAGATAATCAATTTGTTGGAGTTACGGTTAAACACGATATTGCTTTTGGTCTAGAAAACCAATGTGTACCACAACCAAAAATGATTGAACTCATCAATGAATATGCCGAACTAGTCGGTATGGAAGCTTATATGGATAAGGAACCACACCAACTTTCAGGCGGACAAAAACAACGCGTTGCCATTGCTGGTGCGCTTGCAATGAATCAAGACATTATGATATTCGATGAAGCCACATCGATGCTTGACCCAGAAGGGGTTAAAGACATTACGGATTTTATCATCAGATTAAACAAGGAGTACCGCAAAACAATTATTACCGTTACGCATGACTTAGAGTTTGCAAGGCTTTCTGATCAACTGATTGTATTAAATAAGGGTAAAGTCGCATTAACGGGGAAACCAGATGATGTTTTCAAACACAAAGATATTTTAGAACAAACTGAACTAGACATCCCATTTGGCATGAGAGTCTATGATCAAGTTAAAAACGATGAAGTACTTAAAAACAAGAAAGAATTGGTAGATGAACTATGGGCATACAGTTTAACCAAGTAAGCTATTTTTACCGTGGCGTAAAAAATGAGTCTTATGAAGCGCTCAATCAAATTACATTAGCGATTAATGATCATGAGTTCGTCGCAATCTGTGGTCAAACAGGTAGTGGTAAAACAACGCTTGTTCAACACATGAATGCCCTTTTGATGCCAACAAAAGGACAAATTCAGATTTATGAACACACAATTCCTTTAAAGAAAAACGCGGTAGTCGGACCAATTAGAAAAAAAGTTGGTTTGGTTTTTCAGTTTCCAGAATATCAATTATTTGAGGAAACCATTCTAAAAGACATTATGTTTGGACCAAAGAACTTTGGTTTATCGGATGCTGAAGCAGAAAAGAAAGCTAGAGAAGCCGCTAAACTCGTGGGTATTGACGATGAACTCCTTATGAAAAGCCCATTTAGAATTAGTGGTGGACAAATGAGACGTGTTGCGATTGCGGGAATTCTTGCAATGGAACCGGATATGTTAGTCTTAGACGAACCAACGAGAGGTCTAGATCCTAAAGGCTCAGCAGAAATGATGGCTCTATTTAATGATTTACATATAAAATACAACAAGACCATCGTCTTAATTACGCATGACATGGATATCGTTAGCCGTTATGCTAAACGCATTTTGGTGATGGATAAGGGTAAAGTTAAGTTTGATGGAACAAGAGAAATCTTATTCCTTACAGATGAGTTTGAAAAACTACACTTAGCTAAACCAAATGCATACCGCATGATGGAACACTTATCTAAGAAATTAGACATTCCATTTAAACAAGTGTTTACGGAAGAAGAACTCCTTATGTATTTAAAGGAGGTCTACCATGAATAATGTAACAATCGGTCAATACATCCATGGAAACTCATGGATATACAAAATGGACCCAAGAGCAAAAATCATCGCTTTAGTATTAGGGTTGGTTATTACATTCCTAGTCCCTAATTTTGAATTAATGGCGATTTTGTTGGGGCTTGTCCTGATTATGGTACTTTCAACCGGATTACCTTTTATGAAGATGATAAAAGGAATGAGGGCACTATTATTCTTATTAACATTCACGTTTGTATTACAAATATTTAACATCAAAACAGGTAGTGTTCTGTTAGAGACTAAGATGCACCTAAGCTTCTCATCTATAGCAGCTATGATTTTATTAATTGTCCTATACAACCTATATAAGAAACGCATTAAATTAAGATCAATTGCCTTTATTCTTGTAGTAATCTTGTTATTTGTTATTCAAGCATTCTTGCCATATGGGAAACTATTCTCTTATGATTTTACAATCTATTCTGGTGGACTCATCAGAACAGGGTTTATCCTATTTAGAATTTTCATAGTTGTGCTGTTATCCTCATTATTAACTTTTACAACCATGACCACAGATTTGAATAACGGACTTGAATCCGTAATGAAACCACTTAAGATTGTTAGATTTCCGGTTGCTGAAATCTCAATGATGTTATCACTAACCCTACGTTTCATTCCGACTCTAATGGAAGAAACCACTAAAATCATGAAGGCTCAAGCCTCACGTGGGGTAGAATTTAGTGAATCAACACTTAAAAAGAAAATCGGACAAATCATTTCCTTATTGATTCCAATCTTCATCATATCGTTTAAAAGAGCTGAAGACTTGGCCAATGCGATGGAAGCAAGGGGCTATGTTATTGGAGATCCAAGAACGAAGATTGATGTCATGAAATTTGCATGGGTTGATATTATTACCCTTTTAGTCCTAGCAATTTTACTCACAGTTGTTATATTATTAAATACGGGTGTTATTCATGCGTTTTAAAGTAGTCGTTGCTTATGATGGCACAAACTATCAAGGGTTTCAGTCACAACCCAATGCCATAGGGATTCAATCCATCATCGAAGAAGTATCTAGTGGGATTGCTAAAGAGCCTATTGTTATTTTTGGTTCTGGAAGAACAGACAAAGGTGTGCATGCGCTTGGTCAAGTCTATCATTTTGATACTACAAATCAAATGGGAAGTCATGAATGGCTTAGGGCATTAAACACCTATTTACCACTCGATATTCGCGTTTTAAATGTCGAGGTGGTTACTGAGGCCTTTCACGCAAGACACAGCGCTAAAACAAAGGAATATGTCTATTTGATTTCTAGGGACTATAACCTATTCGAAAGAAATCATGAGACCTATGTTAAGTACCCTTTAGATGTAGCTAAAATGCAACAAGCAATCGATAGTTTCATAGGCACCTATGACTTTAAAGGTTTTGGCGCCTATGTATTAGGCAAGCCAACCATTAAAACAATCTATCAAGCGACACTACAAGAAACACCTACACACTTAATCTTCACCTTTTTAGGCAATAGTTTCTTAAAATACATGGTTAGAAGTATGGTAGGTACCTTAATCGATATCGGTCGAGGCAAAAAAGAAGTCACAGTTATTAAAGAAATACTAGAAACACAAAATAGACAATTGGTCGGAAAGACCGCCAATCCAGAAGGGCTTTACTTAAAAGAAGTCGGATATTAATTGAGGAGGCATCATATGTTTATCACATTTGAAGGTGGAGAAGGTTCAGGTAAAACAACCTTAATTCAAGCCTTAAAAGGTTTTTTTGAGACCAAAAATATTGAAGTTGTCATAACTAGAGAACCGGGCGGGTCTATTATTGCCGAAAAGATTAGACAAATCATTCTAGATATCGACAACAAAGGCATTAAGGCGAAAACAGAAGCACTACTTTTTGCTGCTAGTAGAGTTCAACATTTAGAAGAAGTCATTATCCCAGCATTAAATGACAATAAAGTAGTGTTATGCGACCGCTTTATTGACTCATCCTTAGCCTATCAAGGTTATGCAAGAGGGCTCGGGGTTGAAGAAGTACTAAAAATTAATACATTTGCCCTGGACTATATGCCTGATATTACATTTTATATAGACCAAGCACCAGAAGTGGGAATGGCTAGAATCCAATCACGCGTTAATAACCGTTTAGACTTGGAACAACTAGACTTTCACCATAAAGTAAGAGAAGGATACTTAGCACTATCTAAACGCTATGACAAACGCTATATTATCATCAATGGCGATCAGTCAATTGAGGGTTTAATTAACGATGTCAAAGCACATTTGAAGGATGTGCATCTATGGAAAAAATAAAACAACAAACCATTCTTGATATGTTTAAAAAAGCAGTGAATAAAGATAGATTAAGCCACCTATACTTATTTACAGGCCCAAAGGGATCTGGTAAAAAAGAACTGGCTTTTTCGATTGCTGCCTTTTTATTTAAAGAAGGTTATACCAAGGAAAAACTAGAGACAGAAGGACATATTAACTTAATGTTCATTGAACCCTCTGGACAAAACATTAAAAAGGAGCAAATCGCAAGCCTACAAAATGAGTTTTCTAAAACATCATTAACCAGTGGGAAACGTATTTATATCATTGATGAAGTCGATAAGTTATCCACAGCAGCAGCTAATGGCCTTTTAAAGTTCTTAGAAGAACCACTTTCAAAAGAAACGATTGGTATTTTATTGACAGATAATCAAGATGTTGTCTTACCAACGATTCAATCTCGTAGTCAAATCATTTATCTAAAACCTAGAAGTGAAAAAGACTTAACAGAAGAACTGATACAAGATGGAATAGACCCATTAATGGCCGAATGTTTACCTTATTTGAATAAAGATAAGGAAGTTGTGTCAGCAATGGCCTTAAACGATCAAATCTATTTTGTTGTTGATAGTTTAAAGGGGTATCATCAAGCCCTACTAAAAAAAGATTCTTTGTGGTTCTTATTGGAACCAAAACTCCAAACATTTAGAAGTGAAAAACAATTACTAGTTTATTTCTTAGAACTTTTAATGGTATATTATTTGGATATTTTAAAGAGTAAAACCGATGAAGTAATCGCATTTAATACATTCAAAGAAGACTATAGCATCTTATGCGATAATATGTCTTTAGAAAAAATCTCGAATTCTTTGAAACAAATTCAAGAGATTTTATACAGATTAAACTATAATATTAATATAGAGATGGCATTTATACAATTGGTGTTGTCCTTAGAAAACTAAGAGGATGTGAATATATGCTTGTAGCACAAATACAGTTTAGACAAGCTGGCAAGCGCTATTACTTCAACCCTTTGAGCTTTAATGTCGCTGATGGAACAAAGGTTGTTGTTGAAACCATTAGAGGTGTTGAGTTGGGTAAAGTAGTCGGCAAGTTAGTCGAAGTAGACGAATTATCTTTACAAAATGAGATTAAACCAATCTTAAGAATAGCAACAGAAAACGATATTTCTGAACACGAATATAATAAGAGTCTTGAACATGAGGTTCTCCAAAAAACCAAGGAACTTGCAAGAAGAAACAGTCTTGATATGAAGCTCTTGGCAGCGGAATATACCTTAGATAGAGATCGCTTAGTGGTTTATTTTGAATCAGAAGGCAGAGTAGACTTTAGACAACTTGTAAAAGACTTGTCTGAATCGTACCGTACTCGAATTGAACTACGACAAGTAGGCTCAAGAGACGGAGCTAAATTTATTGGCGGTATTGGACCATGTGGCCTAATTACATGTTGTACAACATTTATTGGTGAGTTTGATAACGTATCCATTAAAATGGCTAAGAATCAAAACCTATCATTGAACCCACAAAAAATTAGTGGAAACTGTGGCAAATTATTATGCTGCATTAAGTTTGAAAATAGCGTTTATGAAGAATTAAGAGAGAACATGCCAGACGTTGGCCAAAAAGTTAAAACCAAAGATGGCCACGCAACCGTTATCTCCATCAATATTTTGAGACAAACACTTAAACTTGCTTATGAAGATGGTTCATTTGGACAAATACCTCTAAAGGAATTACTGGAAGATGCTCGTTCAAAATGATTTATTAGGGTATGAAAGAATTAAAATCTTTCAAGACTCAGAAATGTTCAGTTTTTCAATTGATTCGATCTTACTAGCTTCATTTGTAAGACATAATAAAAAGTTGAAGAAAATGATTGATTTAGGGACAGGAAATGCGGCCATACCACTTTACTTATCGATATCCACACAGGCTCAAATAATTGGTGTTGAGATTCAAGAAAAATCGTATGAACTCGCAAAACTGAATGTAAAAACCAATCAACTATCTCATCAAATTGAGATCATTCACGACGATTTTGTTGGGATATCCAACAAAGTTGGTAAATTTGGATTTGACATAGTCATTTCTAATCCGCCGTTCTTTAAAGTCGATCACACTTCAAGAACAAACAAAAACGATTATTTGACGATTGCGCGTCATGAAGTCAAAATGACTTTGGAAGATTTAATCAAAGAAGCAAACCAACTTCTAAATAATGGTGGCTCATTTTATATGATCCATAGACCGGATAGACTCACAGATATTCTAAGTCTATTACGCGAGTACAATCTTGAGCCCAAAAGAATGCAGTTTGTTTTACCACGAAGGAATACGAATCCTAACCATGTGTTGATCGAAGCTGTAAAGGGCAGACAACCAGGTGGGTTAGTCGTATTAAAACCATTAATCGTGTATAATAAAGATAGATGGACTAAAGCCATTTTAGACATATATAACATTGGGAGGGATTCATATGTTACTGAGTCTATTAAACCGTAAAGAAAAACTTAAATTCCTAGACTTGGCCATTCACATGGTTGCAGTCGATGGTGAACCAACCAGCTTTGAAAAGCGTATTTTGAACATGATGCTTGCTGAAGTTGGTGATGATATTTATCAAGAGTATACCTACTCACTTGCATCTGACTTGGATGTAACAATTGATTTCTTCATTTCAACTCCAAAAGTAACGAGACACATTGTCTTGCTTAACTTACTTAAACTATCCATGTTTGATGATTTATATAATACATCAGAACATTTCTTTATCGATACCTGTCGTAGAAAGTTTAAAATTGGTGTTGCAAAACGTAAAGAGCTCATGCGTATTATTTACGCAGAACGCGATTGGCATGAACAAGCTAAACGCGTTGTGATTGACTAATGATTAGACAAAGTTTTGTGGATCAAAAACCAACACTCTATCTAATCGCAACCCCAATTGGCAATTTAAAAGATATTTCACTAAGAGCAATTGAAACACTTGAGACGGTTTCAGTTGTTTTTGCTGAGGATACTAGAAACACGCTCAAACTAATGAGTCATTATCAAATTAAAAAACCGATTAAGAGTTATCACGAACACAATAAGAAAGAAGCCGCTTTACTAGTCCTAAATCACTTGAACAATGGGGAATCGGTTGGGCTTGTAACCGATGCAGGGACGCCAGCGATTTCGGACCCAGGATACGATTTAGTTCTTGAAGTAAAAGACTTATATCCTGTTGTAGCCATACCAGGAGCAACCGCGTTTGTAACGGCACTAATTGCCTCCGGGTTAGCACCACAACCGTTCACATTCTTTGGATTCCTCGACCGTACAGAATCTAAACGTGAAGAAGAACTCAACCGGTTATCGGGCTTACCTCATACGCTTATTTTTTATGAGCGTGGCGATAGAGTCAAACAAACGTTAGCCAGTGTTTTAAAGACGCTTGGAGACCGAAAAGTAGTGTTAGCGAAAGAACTTACCAAGCAATTTGAAACCTACTATGAAGAAACTGCCTCAAAACTGATTGAAACAGACATCAACGAAAAAGGTGAGTTTGTTATTTTAGTGAGTGGTAGAGATAACGAGACACTTAATAGTGGCGATATGTATCAAGACGTATTAGACTATGTTAAACTTGGTTATTCGGAAAAAGATGCTATCAAAAAAGTTGCTAAAGACTATAAAGTACATAAAAATGAGGTTTATCAAACCGTTGTTAATAAGGGTGGAATCAAACAGTAATTGTTTGATTTTTCTTTTTAGGATGAGCCGATTTACGTAAAAAATGCCATCCTTAAAGTTTTGATTGTTTTTAGAGATTATATTATATATAATAAGAATAGGCAATGAAAGAAAGAGTAGTTTTTTGTCTTCTAATAGAGAGTTTGTGGGTGGTGTAAACAAACAGAGACTGAAATGAACATGGTTCTCGAGCCGCTTTTCCGATAGGTAGGTTAAGCCGTGAGCACGCGTTAAGTGTATGAGTGCTGGACGATTCGTCTAGAACTAAGGTGGTACCGCGATCTTTCGTCCTTAGATTTTTTAAGGGCGTTTTTTAATGTATTAATGAAGAAAGGCTACTCAATCATCTATTGAGTATCGTATGGTGAATCTATGAAAAAACCGTTTTATATTTCCACAGCAATTGCATATGCAAGTGCCATTCCACACGTGGGGAATGTCTATGAAGCAATCCTAGCGGATGCAATCGCCAGATTTAAAAGATTAGACGGCTTCGATGTTTATTTTCAAACAGGAACTGATGAACACGGGCAAAAAATTGAATCAAGAGCTATGGAACATAACCTTGATCCAAAGTCATTTACAGATAAGATTTCAGGCGAAATTAAACGCATTTATGCTTCAGTTGATGTTTCATATGATCATTTTGTTAGAACAACAGATAAGAATCATTATGAAGTCGTTCAAGCTATTTTCAAGAAGCTTTATGACCAAGGAGATATTTATTTAGGTAAATACTCAGGTTGGTATAGTGTTTCTGAAGAATCTTTCATCGCCGATAAAGACATCGTAGATGGTAAGGGTCCTAATGGAGACAAACTGGTTTGGACTGAAGAAGAAACGTATTTCTTTGATTTGAAAAAATATCAAAAACGTTTGGTTGACTACATTGAATCACACCCTGAATTCATTCTCCCTGAAACCAGAAAGAATGAAATGATTAACAACTTCCTAACAGAACCACTTCAAGACTTATCGGTATCTAGAACATCCTTTAAATGGGGTATTCCAACATTCGATAAGAAACACGTAACCTACGTATGGATCGATGCTCTAACAAACTATATTAGTGGCTTAGGGTTAGATGGATCTTTAACCCCTTCAGAGAAATACTCAAAATACTGGCCAGCAGACATTCATTTAATTGGTAAAGATATTTTGAGATTCCATACGATTTACTGGCCAATCATGTTAATGGCGTTAGATTTACCACTACCTAAGACGGTATTTGGACACCCATGGGTGTTAATCGATAAGAGTAAAATGAGTAAATCAGTTGGTAATACACTATATGTGGACGATATCTTAACACATTTTAAGAAAGACACGTTAAGATATTATGTATTACACGAAATTCCATATGCAGCTGATGGTAATCTGACTTATGAGTTATTGATTGAACGTAATAATACAGATTTAGCAAACACACTTGGTAACCTTGTTAACCGTACAATCGGTATGGCTAACAAATATAGAGGTGGCGTAATCAAAAAAGCTAATACCAAAGTAGCTTACGAAATTTCTTTAGTCGATGCATGTAATAGTCTATTGAATAAAGTTAGAGAAAAAATGGATGCATATAAAGTGTCTGATGCCATCGAAGAAATCATGAAAGTTCTTAGATCGGCAAACAAGTTCATTGATGTCACAGAACCTTGGAAATTGTTCAAAGATGATTCCAGTCAAGATGAACTAGATGGTGTGTTATATGAACTGATTGAAACCGTCCGTTTCACAGCAGTATTACTCCAAGCTTTCATTCCGGAAACTGCGGAAAAGATCTTAAATCAAATTAATACAACCAAAAATACTTTTGATTCAATCGTTACTTTTGGTGGGTTTGAAACAACAACATTGAACAAACCAGAAGTTTTATTTGAACGTTTTAATCCAGAAGAAAAACTTGAAGAAATCTTAAAGGGATAACATGTCGAAACTGATTTCAAATAATCCAAAACTTTGGCTCGAGATTAGGGCTCTAATCACAGTAACTGTATTTACCATTATTTATGGTATTGGGGTTGCGTGGTTTCTAGAAGCCTCTTTAGAACCGCTTTATACTGGAGGTATTCCAGGCTTAGGGCAATTAGTGAGAAATATCTTAATAACGCGATTTAACGTGAATGCCGGAAATACGTTTTTAGGGATATTTGTTTTATTGGGAAACATTCCAATTCTTATATTAGGTTGGTTTGGAGTGTCAAAACGATTCACCATTTACTCTATCGTATCTGTCTTAATTCAAACAACAATTTTAGGATTTATTCCGATAGTTGATGTTGGGATTACTGATACTTTCGTCTTAGCTGTAATGGGTGGATTATTAGTCGGTGTTGGCGTTGGTGGAGCACTTAAATATGGTACCTCTACAGGCGGACTCGACATCGTTGCACAGTATTATTCATTGAGACATGGTACAAGCGTCGGTTTCGTATCATTGGTTTTAAATATTACGATTGCATTAGCCGGTGCGCTCGTATTCGGTTCAGCAAGCGTTGCTGCATATACGATCATTCGTATCATTGTATCAACCATTGTTACTGACAAGATTCACACAGCGTATCATTTCTTAAAAGTAGAAATTATTACGCAAAATCCAGATCAATTATGTCAACTTATTTTGGAACAAGTCTATCGTGGTGTAACCCTAAGCAGAGTCGAAGGGGCATATTCGCACCAAGAAAAGACCATGGTTATGGTTGTGATTTCTTCATATGAATTATCGAAGATTCGCAAACTTGTTCAGGATTTTGATCCTAAAGCGTTCATGATTACGCAACCAGTCAAAACCATTCAAGGTAACTTTAAACGCAAAACAATTGTATAGGCTTCTATTGGATTTTAAAACAAATGTTGAAATAAAATGATACTCTTTTATGTTGACATTTATACTTACTTATAGTAAGATATCTTCGGTACGTTTTAAAAGCCCAAAAATAGCCCTTATATCTTACTATAAGGAGAGGAACACAAATGATGAGAACAACAACAATGCCTAACGCACAAACCATTCAAAGAAAATGGTATGTGATTGACGCAGAAGGCAAAACACTTGGCCGCTTAGCGACTCAAGTAGCGTCAGTATTAAGAGGAAAACTAAACACACAATATGCACCTCATGTAGACTGTGGAGATTATGTTATCGTTATTAATGCAGAAAAAATTGAATTAACAGGGAAAAAGTGGAACGATAAGATCTACTACCAACACAGTGAATACGCTGGAAGCTTGAAAGAAACTAAAGCGAAAGACTTAATGGCTAAATTCCCAACAAGAATGGTTGAAAAAGCAGTTCAAGGTATGTTACCTCATACTACATTAGGTAGAGATATGTATAAGAAATTATACGTATATGCAGGTAATGAACACCCACACATTGCACAAAAACCAGAAAAGTTGGAGGTATTATAATATGGCAAAAGTCGTTCAATATTTAGGTACAGGCCGCCGCAAAAGCTCAGTTGCAAGAGTAATTTTAACTTCAGGTTCAGGTAAGTTTGTTATTAACGGACGTGAATTCGAAGAATATATTCCTTCAGCAGCTACACGCCTTGACGTTTTACAACCATTAGCACTAACTGAAAATGAAGGTCGCTTTGATGTGTCTGTAAATGTTTATGGTGGAGGCATCACTGGACAAGCTGGAGCAATCCGTCACGGTATCACTAGAGCACTTCTTGAAGTAAACCAAGAGTTAAGATTAACGCTTAAACCTGCTGGTTTAGTAACAAGAGATCCACGTGCTAAAGAACGTAAAAAATACGGTCTTAAGAAAGCTCGTAGAGCTTCACAATTCTCAAAACGTTAATTTTGGTGGGCAATCATGTGATTGCCCTTTTTTTTCTTGTTTATATGGATTAATTATATTATAATTATATTTGCGAAAGAGGGTTTTTGTATGAAAGTACGCGTTAGATATGCACCAAGCCCAACGGGATTATTACACATTGGTAACGCTAGAACTGCAATTTTTAATTACTTATATGCCAAGAGTCATGATGGCGATTTTATTATTCGTATTGAAGACACGGATATTAAAAGAAATGTTGTTGGTGGAGAGCAATCACAACTCTCTAACTTAAGTTGGTTAGGATTAGATTGGGATGAATCCCCAGACAAAGGTGGCGCTTATGGACCTTATCGTCAATTAGAGCGTTTAGACCTTTACAAAGAGTATGCTCTAAAGCTATTAGAAATGGGTTATGCCTATAAAGAGTACAAAGAAGGATCGACTAAATTTGCGATTCGTTTTAGAGTGCCTGAAAATAAAGAATATGTCTTTAATGACTTAGTTAGAGGCACCTTAAGATTCCAATCTAAAGAAGTAGAAGACTGGATCATGGTTAAGGATAACGGGATTCCTACCTATAACTTTGCGGTTGTTATCGATGACCATTTAATGGCGATTACACACGTTTTAAGAGGTGAAGAACACATTACTAATACCCCTAAACAAATGATGGTTTATGAAGCCTTTGGATGGGATATACCAACATTTGGACACATGACAATCATTGTTAATGAAAAGAAAAAGAAGCTATCCAAACGTGATCACTCTATTGTTCAGTTTATACAACAATATCGCGAATTAGGCTATCTACCAGAAGCTTTGTTAAACTTCATTGCGTTACTTGGATGGAGTCCATCTATCAATCAAGAAATTCTATCACTTGAAGAAATCATTCAAAACTTTGATTCCTCAAGATTATCTAAAGCACCAGCAATGTTTGATGTTCAAAAATTAGCTTATATCAATAAGGAATACATTAAGAAAATGTCTCATGAAGACTTCGTGGAATTATGTACACCTCATTTAGAAAAAGCTAACATTGATGTGGCAAACAAAGAATGGGTAAGTGATCTATGCTCACTACTACATGATAGAACGGTATATGGGGCGCAAATTGTTGAGTTACACCATGAGTTCTTCCATCAAGCTTTTGTGGTAGAAGATGAAGCGATTGAATTCTTGAAACAAGAACCAAATGCTTTAAATGTGATCAAAGCATTTAAAGAAGGTTTAACTCAAAGTGATTTTTCAGCTAATGCAATCAAAGATCTAATTAAAGAAGTAGGTAAGGGATTAGAAGTTAAAGGTAAGTCCTTATTCATGCCATGCAGAATTGCGACTACAGGTATCTTACACGGCCCAGACCTACCTAAATCATTATCGTTACTAGGTAAAGAACTTGTCCTAGATAGAATCGAAAAAACTTTAGAATTAATGGAGAATTTTTAATGAAGAAACTATGGTTAATCATCGCTTTGTTTGCAACTACTTTACTAGTAGCTTGCCAATCGACATCCAAAATTAAGATTGAGATTATTAATTTACAAGCACAACGTACATCTATGTCGTTTGATTTAGAAGTTACTGACCCAGATGAAGAATTAACGCCTAATTTGATTACAGTTGTGATTTACTATGATGGAAAAGAAATCACACGTAAATCACCATCATTATCAAACGGTGAATATTCGGTCACTTTTGATGGTTTAAGCATTGGATATACTTACACAGTGAATGTATATGCAAGTTACGATGGAAAGAATCATAAGATGGCTTCATCCAAAGGTACAACAACCACATTGGGTGGATCAGAGACAGAACCAAAACTTATCCAAACAATAGATGATTTTAAAAACATTAAAAACGACTTAACAGCTTACTATAAACTAATGAACGACTTAGACTTTGAAAATGCAAACTTCCAAAATGCTTTAGGATCTAGCGCATTCAATGGTAAGTTTGATGGTAACGGCAAAACCATTAAGAATTTGAAGATGGAAGCCTTAACCACATACACAGGTTTATTTGGTTATAATAAAGGTACCATTAAGAACTTAGTGATTGAGAATGTTACATTAAACTTGAAATCAAGCAGCCAATACATCGGAATTCTTTCTGGTAGAAATGCTGGTATTGTCGAAAATGTTACCCTTAAAGACTCAAGTTTCACTACCGTGTTCTCAAGAACTGGTGAAATCTTTTTAGGGGGTCTAGTAGGCTATTCAGAACCTTCAAGTCAAATTAAAGATACAAAAGTTGAAAACCTAACCATGTCTGTTACCACATCTGGAAGAACAGAACCATATGTAGGGCTATTAGTTGGCCGTGCGAAAGCTTCAAAAATCAGCAATGTAGAATCTAGTGGAACGCTAACCGTAAACTCGTCAGATACCAGCTATATTGGTGGATTAATCGGTTCACTAGATAATGATTATCAAGTTAAATCTAAATTAGAAAATGCTAAGTCAACTGTAGACATTACAGTGGATGTTACTGTAGCAATCACTTTAATCACTGAGAATAAAGTAGATGCTCCAGCAAGCGTTTATGTAGGTGGATTACTAGGATCTAATCGTAATAGTGATATTTATTATGCTTATGCAAATGCAGATATTTTAATTAAAAATCTTTCAAACAATGCCGTAATTCAATCAGATGATGACCAATTAGCAGTTGGTGGTCTTATTGGTTCATCCAATAATGTAGTCACTGAAGGACTAGCAACAGGATCCATCACTCTAGGTGAGGTAGGTAAAGAAGTGGTTACTGCATTTGAAGATATCTATCTTGCAGGCTTAATCGGCTATCAAGCACCTGATAGAATATCAAAAAGTGTATCATTAAACTTTGATATCAATGTGATTGGAACTACCCTAGATACATTAAGAGTTTCAAACGTCATTGGTAATAATGTGACTGCAAACGCTGCGTATTTTGGTGGGACACTTCAAATTAACGACGTCTCATATGAAGGGCAAATCGTATACAATTTCGCTAATGACACAATTGTTACACTAGACAATCTTGAGTTAGATGGGGAAGCCTTAGAAAGTTATTTTGAATCTGACTTTGTTAACGCAATCCTAGATCAAATTTTAGTTAATTAACACAAAATTATTAACCCCATGTTTTATCCAAGCGTTTGGAAAACATGGGGTTTTATTTATCCTTGAAAAACGGATTTAAAAATTATATATAAAGATATATATAATTAGATACTTTACCCAAAACCATCCTGTGGTACAATAACTCTAAAGAGGTGCTAATATGAAGATTTCCAAAACCGGTTTTACCAATATTATTAGATGTTCTAGATATGCTCCACTAGAAGAAATCTATCGTAAAAAACGCAATGCTCTAGTTACTTTTTCTGACAACATGGACGATTTAATGACTTCAGAAAATCTTGCGAAAACAGAGTTACTGCTTAGTGACATGTACGATGAAAATGACGAAGACCTCATTGAAAAAGAAGACATTCAATTAAACGCGATGATGCCCTACTATAACGCAATAGAAGGATTAACTGCAAATGCGGTTAAAGGGAAGTTTAGTGGTGAATTCACGTTTAACATGTTAGATACTTATAAACAAAAGAAGTTCGAGATGGAAAAGAATGGGTATTACTTTTACTGCTTTCTGGATGGCTATTTAGAAGAAGAAAATCACTTTAGAATCTTTGAAACTAAGGCAACCACTTCTAGAAAATATTTAGATATGAAGCATGAAAAAGAATCGATGTTTGCTTTCTCGCCTGAAGGCATTTTAATGCTTACAAAAGATTTGGGATTCTCAGTAGATGATAAGTACGAGAAGAAATTAGATAAACTATTAGACCGATTTTCAGACGTTGGTAGATATGTTTATGACTTAGCATTTCAAAGGTATGTGATTGAGCATTCCAAAGATACGCCTAATAAGCCAGGTAAGTATTACCTAGCTGTTTTAAATAAAGACTATGTGTTTGATGGGACATACGACCTAAACAACCAACCAGTCTATCAAGATAACATCATTGTTTTTATCGATTTTACATCAATCACAGAACGGTATATGCCGATTATAGAAGCGGATATGAATGTGGTAATTGATCACCTTAATACAATGAATGCTAACCCTGTACCTGTTGGGAAGCACTGCCAAAGAAAAGACCGTAAGCAATGTCAATTCTATGATATTTGCTGGAGTCATGTGCCTGCTAAGAATAGCATATTAACCTATCTTAATAACCATCACGGGTTTACCGATACAACTGGAGAAAAACACGATAGATATGATTTAATCAACGAAGGTGTTGTTAATGCACTGGATATTGATGAGTCTTGGTTAACTAGAGAAAACAACATCATACAAAGACGTGTGATTGAATCCGAGGAACCATATTACAATTACCGAAAGATAAGGGAAGGAATTCATGAACTAAGGTACCCAATTTACCATTTAGACTTTGAATCATTTCCTTGTCCACTGCCTAGGTATAAAGGCGAAGTCCCTTATATGCAGTCTTTATTTCAATACTCAATACATGTCGAACGCACGCCCGGCGTATGTGATAAAGAACGCGATCATTATGGCTTCCTAGCTAAAGATCATGATGATCCACGCGAGGCTTTAATTAAAGGAATGATCGACGTCATTAAGCCAGACGGAGGCTCTGTTTTAGTCTATAACATAGCGTTTGAAAAAACACGTATAAATGAGTTAGCTAGGCTATTTCCTGCATATAAAGAACGCTTGCTTGACATCGCAGATAGACTGTTTGATTTAATGGACATTGTTAAAGGAAACACCAAACTGTATAAGAACTTAGGGTACGATGAAGAAGAGGCAAAAAAGATCAATTATTACCATACAGATTTAAACGGCTCCTATTCAATTAAAAAAGTCTTGCCATTATTTTCTAATTTAACCTATAAAGGGATGCCAATTGGAAATGGATCAGAAGCATTGGTAACATACTCATTATTCCCAAAAATGGATCCTAAAACATTCGAAAGAAACTACCGTGATTTGAAGAATTATTGTAAACAAGATACATGGGCGATGGTTGAAATACTTAATGAACTTCGAAAGACTGCAGGCATTAGATAATCCCTTTAGAAAGACAATACTCAAAAACGCCTAAAAACTTGTGTTTTTGAGTATTATTATTTATAATATAATAATAATGAGGTGGAAATTTGAAATTATTCAATACGTTATCTGGTGAGAAAGAAGTTTTTAAGCCAGTTCATGAAAATAAATTAACCATGTATGTATGTGGACCAACTGTCTACAACTACATTCACATAGGAAACGCAAGACCAGTTGTGTTTTTTGATGTTGTAAAGAGGTATTTCACTTATTTGGGCTATCAAGTTACGTATGTTTCGAACATTACGGATGTTGATGATAAAATTATCGAGGAATCTCAGAAGTTAAAAATCGATGAGAAGGTTTTAACACAAACATTTACAGACGCATTCATCAAAGACTCGATTGCTTTGGGCAGTGAACTTCCAGATTTAATGCCAAAAGCAACCAACTACATCGCAGATATGATTTTCTACATCAACGATTTAATTGAGAAAGGCTATGCCTATCATAGTGGAGATTCAGTGTACTTTAGAGTAACTAGAATCAAGGATTATGGTCAATTGAGTAAACAAGTTTTAGAAAACTTAAATGTCGGTGCAAGGATTGAGCTGGATAGTCAAAAAGAAACACCATTTGATTTCACATTGTGGAAGCAAACCTCAGAAGGGATTGCGTTCGATTCTCCTTGGGGGAAAGGCAGACCTGGTTGGCATACAGAATGCGCGGTCATGAACCATACGATTTTCAATCACAAAATAGATATTCATGGTGGTGGATCTGATTTGAAGTTCCCGCACCATGAAAATGAAATGGCTCAAAGTTGTGCGCATGACAACCATGAGTTAGCAAACATTTGGATGCATGTCGGTAGACTCAATTTTGGCGATCAAAAAATGAGTAAGTCTGTTGGCAACATCATTTTAGTCAAAGACTTATTAGAAAGCTATGAATACCAATCATATAGACTCTTATTGTTGTCTCACCATTACAGACAGCCAATCAATTATACAGATGAACTGATGAAACAGTTTGATAACGAATGGCAACGAATCAAAAGAGCGATGAAACAAGCGTTCTTGGAGATTTCTGTAAACAAACACAATCAAGTGGATCTCAACCTAGAAGCTCTAGAACAATTTAAATCTGCCATGGATGATGACTTTAATGTTGCAAACGCATTAAGCGTCATTTATGAACAATTGAAAAATATGAATCGTTCAAAAGACGTAAAAGAGATTGCGATAGGCTATCATACCATCGCTTTAATGTTACGCATTCTTGGAATCGAACTCGATTTGATGCCTTTATCCAAAGAACAAATCGAGCAGTACTTAGCTTGGCAACAAGCCAGAGCTGAAAAACGATACCAAGAAGCCGATAAACTTAGAATCCAACTTGTTGAAATGGGTGTCCTTTAATGGAGGCGCACTTACTTAATGGCGTTGCCCTAGCATATATTGGGGATGTTTATTATGAATTATCGATTCGTAAGTACCTGCTTTCATTGGGCATTACTAAAGTTAACAGTTTGCATAAAAAAGCAATTCATTACACTTCTGGGGTAGCACAATCTAAAATCATTATGACTTTGATTAACGAAGGTACGCTCACAGAGGAAGAAACTAACTATTTCAAAAAAGGCCGTAATGCCTCAGGACCAGGCAGAAAAAACATTGATATGGAAGACTATCAAAGATCAACTGGTTTTGAAGCACTCATTGGCTATTTGTATTTAAAAGATATCAAACGTGCAGATGAAGTCATTGAATTATCGATTTCAATCGCCAACAGGGAGGTGTAATCTGATGGAACAAGTCAAACCTAAATCCAAGAAACATGAAGTTACAGAAGTTATTGAAGTAATTCGTCACGATCCTGACTTAACAATCGGATTGACCTATGAAGAGGTTGAACAACGAATTCATGCAGGGATGTCCAATAAGGTTTCTTCAGGTAGTTCAAAGACAATCAAAGCGATTGTACTTTCGAACGTCTTAACGCTTTTTAACCTATTGAATATTGGGATTGCGACATGGTTGATTACCATTGGCGCATTCAAAGATTTGTTTTTTGTTGTCATCATTTCACTTAACGTTGGTATTGGTATCTATCAAGAAATTAGAGCTAAGAAAACCATTGATAAGTTGAGTCTTTTGTCTGCGCCAACTGGTTCAGTTATTCGCGATAAAGAAGAACAAGAAATCATGATTCAAGATTTGGTATTGGATGACATTCTTAAACTATCAAGCGGTAAGCAAATTAGTGCTGACTGCGTGGTAAGAAGTGGCTCAATCGAAGTAAATGAGTCCTTATTAACAGGTGAATCCGATCCTATTTTAAAAAAACCTGGTGATGAGTTATTAAGTGGTTCATTCGTTGTCTCCGGACACTGTTTCGCTCAAGTGACTAAAACAGGTAAAGAGTCCTATATCGAAAACCTATCAAGACAAGCTAAGAAATATCGTAAACCTAAATCAGACTTATTGAAGTCTTTACGTATGGTCATTAGAACCGTTGGGTTACTAATCGTCCCAATTGGCGCCGTGCTTTTCTGGATGCAACTTCAAGGTGGGGCAACGTATCAAGAAGCTGTAAGAGGAACCTCTGGTGCGGTTGTAGGGATGATTCCTTCAGGATTATTCTTATTAACTTCAACAACCTTAGCCGTTGGGGTATTACGACTTGCTCAAAATAACACACTCGTTCAAGAACTTTATTGTATCGAAATGTTAGCTAGAATCGATACTTTGTGTTTAGATAAAACGGGTACCATCACGGATGGGACAATGGCTGTGAAAACAGTCATTGAATACGTCAATGCTTCAGGAATGCCAGTTAAAAAGGCGATTCCGACAATGATGGCTTCTCTAGAAGAAAAAAACCTCACTTCAGAGGCTTTAGAACTAAAATTTGGAACTGCCAGAAAAATCAAAACAACCAATGTGATTCCATTTTCAAGTTCAAGAAAGCTCTCTGCAGTTGAATTTGATAAATATGGAACCTTCGTATTAGGCGCACCGGAGTTTGCATTAAAAGGTGAGGCCTATAAAGAAATTTCTCAGGATGTTGAAAAATACTCAAAAGAAGGCTATAGAGTATTAGCACTTGCCCATTCAAAAAATGGCATTGATCAAGATAAACTCCCATCAGATGTTCAAGCAATTGGTTTGATCATTATTGAAGATACCATTCGTCCAGATGCGATTTTGACCATTGAATACTTTAAGACACATGGTGTTGATGTAAAAGTTATCTCTGGTGACAATCCAATGACGGTTTCGCATATTTCCAAACGTGCTGGTATTGATGATGCGGATAAGTACATTAGCCTAGATGGTATGAGTGATAAAGATGTTATTCGTGCTGCCGATAAATACACGGTATTTGGGCGTGTTTCCCCAGGTCAAAAGAAACTTTTAATCGCATCACTTAAACAAAGTGGTAGAACGGTCGCAATGACTGGCGACGGTGTTAATGACATCTTAGCCCTAAAAGAGGCGGACACATCCATCGCTATGGCTTCAGGTAGTGAAGCAGCGAGAAACGTCAGCCACTTAGTTTTAATGGATTCGAATTTCTCATCCATGCCAAAAGTAGTTAATGAAGGAAGACGCGTTATCAACAACGTCCAAAAGGGTGCTGTATTATTCTTAACGAAGACAATATTCTCCTTCATGTTAGCGATTATTGCGATATTATCCAAAGGGTCATATCCAATCACTACTTCTCAATTATTCATGATTGATTTCCTTGTAATTGGTATTCCGTCCTTTGTGATTGCACTAGAGCCTAATACCAATCAGGTTAGAGGTAAATTCTTGATGAACGTCTTGAAGAGGGCATTACCTGGTGCGATTGTAGTTGTATTAAACACACTTGTGATATTCGCATTAACACCGATATTAAACATTGACAAAACACAATCTTCAACCTTAATCGTTATTTCTGCGACATTTACTGGGTTTATGGTTTTATTACGTGTATTAAGACCATTTACAGGAACAAGGAAAATTCTATTTACAGTAATGTTCAGCTTATTCATCGTAGCGGTTATTGTCTTCCCGGATTTCTTTGAGTTTAACTCATTGTGGAAAGATTATTTCACTTCGGGAACTGGTGAATTGGTCTCAAGGTTACCGGTGGAGCAATTCTTGTTATTAATTGTTTTACTACAAGCTTCATACCCACTTATGACTGTTGTGTCTTCAATACCTGGATTTATTAGACAACAAATCAAGAACATATTGATGAAACTTGCAAACATTTAAAGTAAAAAAAGTAAAAAGAGGGTATATATGATTATATATGGAAAAAATACAGTAAAAGAAGCAATTGTAGCCAAGAGAGCGATCTATAAACTCTTTTTAGACGAAAAGAAAACCGATCAGAAGTTGATCAATTTTATCAACTCAAATAAGCTATCCTTTGAATTGGTTTCCAAACACGAGCTCAATACGATGACTGACAACCAAAACCATCAAGGGATTGTTGCAGATGTCGAACCTTATCGATATAAGGATTTAGAGTTTTTATTTGATGGAAGCAAGAAAAAAGTACTCATCCTTGATCAAATCGAAGATCCACATAATCTAGGCGCTATTTTAAGAAGTGTTGAAGCAACTAAAATTGATGCAGTTATTCTTCCTAAAAATAGAAGCGTAGAGTTAACTGCAACAGTAGCTAAAACAGCAGTTGGTGCATTAGAATACGTGAATGTTATCCAAGTGGGAAATATCAATCAAACCATAAACAAGCTTAAATCAAACGGATTTTGGGTGATTGGTACAGACATGCACGCAGATAAAACTTATAAACAAATCGATACCTCCGTAAGTATTGCTGTAATTATCGGCAATGAAGGGGAAGGTATTTCACACTTAACTAAACAATCATGTGATTACTTAGTTAATATCCCAATGAAAGGCAAAGTGAATTCATTGAATGCCAGTGTTGCCGCAGCACTGATTCTATATCAAATTGCAGATCTATAAAGGAGACATATGAATTATAAAGCCTACAATGACTACGAACTGATCTATTTGGTTCGTGATCAACAGGACATGATGGCTTTAGAGATTATGTTTGAAAAGTATGATAAATTCATACACAAGAAAATCAGTCAGTTTTATGTTTTTGATAGTGAGCGTGAGGACTTTCATCAGGAAGGCTTAATCATGCTACATAAGGCCATATTGACGTTTAAGGAAAGCTTCAATAAAACCTTCTTTAAATACTTTGAGACCATACTAGAACGAAAGTTTATCAATCTGACTAATAAAAGAAAGAAATATTACAACCAAATAGATACATTGATTGACGAAGCTAGAAGGGCGCCCTTATTCATAGAGGAAGAACCCAAAGAATATTTTAGACCTTTATGCTTCAAGAGTCCTTTAGAGGAAGAAATCTACCGTAGTTACTATCTTAATCAAGAATCGATTTCTAGCATTGCAAACCGCACAAATTTAGCATCTAAACAAGTTTATAATGCAATTTATCGAATTAAGAAAAAACTATCACAATCTATGTAAATAGGGTATAATATATTGACTAAGTCATTTGTAAATGTTAAAATACATGTGCAAATGACCACAAAGGTGGTTTTTTTATGCGAGAAAAAGTGATTTTAATCTGTGAGGAATGCTTAAGTAGAAACTACACAACAACTAAGAACAAACAAACTCAAAAAGAGCGTTTGGAAATTAAGAAGTTCTGTGTAAAGTGCAATAAACATACGACTCACAAAGAAAGTAAATAGGAGGCTTCTTATGGCAGTAAAAGAGAAAAATACAGAAAAGAAGAGTAAGATTGTTGAGATTTTAACAACGGATTATCCATGGGAAAATCTATTGTTAGGTGTGTTAGCGTCTTTATCTTTAGCACTATCTATCATGATTTTAAGTGGAATATTGAGCACAAAAGATGGCCCAATTCCTATTATTTCTGATTATCCTAATTTATTCGCAGGAATCTTATTAGGGATTTCTATCCTAGGTTTATTATTGGTTATCTACCCATTCTTTGTTCCAGCATTACCAGAACTAAAGAAAATGTCATGGGCATCATGGAAAACATTCGCTGATGCTGGTGTTCGTGTCTTAGTATTCGTTATATTTTTTGCGTTATTATTCTTCTTATATGATTTATTATTAGCGAACATTACGGGGAGCTTATTTGAATGATTAATCCTCGCCGCTGGTATATCGTGCAAACCTATTCTGGCTATGAATCTTCAGTCAAGGAAGACTTGGAAAGAAGAATCGAGTCAATGGGGATGCAAAACCTTATTTTCCGTGTGGTGTTACCAGAAGAGCATTATACTGAAAAAGACAAGAATGGTAATGTAAAAGAGAAAGTTCGTAAAATGTTCCCGGGTTATGTATTCGTTGAGATGATTATCACAGACGATTCATGGCACGTGATTAGAAATACACCGAAAGTTACGGGATTCTTAGGGTCTTCAGGTGGTAGAACAAAACCAGTTCCACTTCCACAAGAAGAAATTAATCAAATCCTTCTTAAGGTTGGAATCATTGAAAAACCTACGTTTAAACACGCTATTGGTGATCGTGTCGAAATCATTGGTGGACCATTTGCTGGTCAAGCTGGTGATGTCGTTTCCTTTGATAACCAAAAAGAAACAGTTATTATTGCAATTGAAATGTTTGGTCGTGGAACACCGACTGAATTCTCATTTGACCAAGTAGGCAAAGTTATATCAAAATAAAAACACCTCGCGGTGTTTTTTTATTTTTGAGTTTTGATCTTGTAAGCATATCCGTTAGCATCTTTGAACAATACTACATCATTGTTTGAAGTAGCGTTGTCCAAAGGATTGATACGGTTAAGAAGTTGTTCTCTGACCTCATTAGCTTCGGTCTCAAGCACAATGTATTTTAACCCAAGATTCTTATCGTCAAATACGGTTGGAACACGCCAAGTGTTTAATGCGATGTGATGATGGTATCTTTGACTAGACATGAAATATGCTGATGGCACTTTCGCAATCGTATCGTATCCAAAAACCGTTTCATAAAACTTCACTGCATCTTTTAAGTTTATTGTGTGTAAGTGTATATGACCAATAATGGTATTAGAGTCGATAGAGTAAAACTTTTTAGCCATACGTAAATACTCATCATATGGGAATGGATAGTTTTGAAGCCTTTCTGGATGTGCTTCAATATCATCCCAAGCATCAGGCTGTGTGTCAAAATACAACTCGATGCCGTTGCCTTCTGGATCATCTAAGTATAGTGCATCACTTACAGTGTGGTCTGCGCCACCTGTCATAGGGTACTTTTGTACTAAGATATGTCTGAATATGCTAGCTAAAGCTTCTTTAGAATTGAACAAATAGGCTACATGGTATAGTGCAACGTTTGTACTAACACTGTTTGTTTGATAAAGTTCTAATAGAACATCTTTTCCATTAGCCGTAAAACTAGCAAAACCTTCTTTTGATTCGTGTAACTTAAATCCTAGGATATCTTTGTAGAACTGGACCATTTTTTTGAGATCCTTGACGTTTAAAGCGATTGATTTTGGATAAATCGCCTGATTATTATGGTATAATGACATGGTATCACCTCTATACACCACTTATTATAATAGTTCGAAATCGAAATATCAAAACATTTGCTCAAGGAGGCTTTTATGAACATAGACAAGATGATTATTCAAATAGAAGAAGCTACAAAAACACACCTTAATCATCCATTTAAAATAGGAATATTACCCAACGATGGAAACATTATTTTGGGATTTCCAGAAGCAATACTAGACTTTGATGATTTGGGATTTAAAATATATACATTTGATGGTTTAGTAAAGCTTACTTACATAGGTGATTTTTATGAAATTAAGTATAGCGATATTATTGAAATTGAACTGGGAAAATACAACTTCAAAGAGAGGTATATGAAGGTCATTTTGAAGGATGAAAGGTTTGTTGCGTTTAACTATTCTTTAAAGCGTAATAAATACCCATATCATGCGATAAACGTCGACCGCTTCTTCAATAAGATTGAGTCGTTAAGCGGAACATCAAATAATGTTGTTGACAAAGTCGAAGACTAATGATAAAATACAAAGGCGTGTACGGATACACCGAAGTGGAAGGATTACTGATTAGTATTCCGTTGACCACATACTCATAGGATAAAGGAGGTTGTGTCACATGGCTAAAAAAGTCGTAAAAGTTGTTAAATTACAAATTGCAGCAGGCAAGGCAAATCCAGCGCCACCAGTTGGACCAGCACTAGGTCAAGCAGGCGTTAATATTCCTCAATTCTGCACTCAATTTAATGAACAAACAAGAGACAAAGCAGGTTATGTCGTTCCAGTGGTGATTTCAGTTTATGATGATCGTTCATTTACATTTGTTTTAAAAACACCACCAGCAAGTGACTTAATCAAAAAAGCGGCAAACATTCAAAGCGGTTCAAGTAACGCTAAGAAGAATAAAGTGGCAACTATCAAACGCGATAAGCTAAGAGAAATTGCAACAATTAAGATGCCAGATTTAAACGCATACACTGTTGAAGCAGCGATGAACATTCTTGAAGGTACTGCAAGAAACATGGGCGTTGTAATCGAAGACTAATTTGTCTTCACGTTTTAAATAATTTAGATATCATCATCTAAATTGTGGGAGGATATCCCGCTAGACCACATTTTAGGAGGAAACAATATGAAAAGAGGAAAGAAATACGTTGAAGCTGCAAAGCTAGTTGACAAAAATGTCAAATACTCAACAGCTGAAGCGTTTGACTTAGTTGCAAAAACATCCACAGTGAAGTTTGATGCAACCGTTGAAATTGCTTTTCGTTTAAACATTGACCCACGTAAGGCTGAACAAAATCTTCGTGGTGCCATTGTATTACCTCACGGAACCGGTAAAACTCAACGCGTAGTAGTTATTGCTCGCGGTGAAAAAGCAAAAGATGCTCAAGCAGCAGGCGCTGACCATGTCGGTGATTCTGACTTGATCCAAAAAATTGCTGGTGGCTGGTTCGATTTTGATGTCATGGTAGCTACACCAGATATGATGGCTGAACTTGGTAAATTAGGTAGAGTTTTAGGTCCAAAAGGCCTAATGCCGAACCCTAAGACAGGTACAGTTACTATGGATGTAACAAAAGCTGTTCATGAAATCAAAAATGGTAAGATCGAATACCGCGTAGACAAAGTTGGTAACATTCAAGCCCCAATTGGTAAAGTATCATTTGGAGTTGAAAAACTAACAGAAAACGCGAAAGCAATTTATCAAACAATGAATCGTCTAAAACCAACTACTGTTAAAGGTGTATACATGAAGAATATCACTGTATCATCTACAATGGGACCTGGTATTCGCCTTGATGAAGAATCATTAAAGGCATAATTTAAAAACTTAATACTGCCAAAGACAGTAGGTGCCCATGAGCTTAATTTCCTACCGAGGAAATTAACTTGTGAATTTTTAACCCTCTTTTGTCTTGGCATTGAGGGTTTTATTATTAAAAAAATAGGAGGAAACCAGATGAACAACGCTATTTTAGAGCGCAAAAAGAGTCAGGTAGATCTACTGGTTGGAAGAATCCAAGAAGCAAAAACGATCGTTGCTTTTGATTATCCAGGTTTATCAGTTAAAGATTTTACTGAACTTCGTATCGAATTAAGAAAAAATGGATGCGATGCGACAGTTTACAAAAACAATATTGCTCGTCGTGCTGTTGCTTTAACAGGACATGCCGAAATTGCTGAATTCTTCGTTGGTGCTAAAGCTATCGTTTTCTCAAATGATGACGTAGTTGCACCTGCGCGTGTTATTTATGAATTCGCAAAGACACACAAGAACGTTTCTATGAGCACTGGTATCATTGAAGGCAAAACTGCATCAGTTGAAGAACTATATGCACTTGCTACATTACCATCATACGAAACATTACTTACTCAACTTGCAGCTGGTATGTTAATGCCAGTGCGCGAATTAGCAATCGGATTAAACATGATTGCTAATCCAGAAGAATAAGCCAATTATTAAAAACAAACTTATAAGGAGAATATAACAATGGCAAAATTAACTAAAGCAGCTTTTATTGAAGCATTAAAAGAAATGTCAATTCTTGAAATCAAAGAATTAGTTGACGGTTTAAAAGAAGAATTCGGTATCGATCCAACTGCAGTATCAGCAGCTCCAGCAGCAGCTGCAGCAGTAGTTGAAGAAAAAACTGAATTTGATGTAATCTTAAAGGGATTCGGCGCTAAGAAATTAGACGTAATCAAAGTTGTTCGTGAATTAACTGGTCTTGGATTAGTTGAAGCGAAGACTATGACTGAAACTGCAGGCGCTGTAGTCAAAGAAAAAGTTAAGAAAGAAGACGCTGAAGCAGCTAAAGAAAAATTAGTTGCAGCTGGCGCAGATGTTGAAATTAAGTAATTAACAACATATGTTAAACCTGAGTATACCTCAGGTTTTTCGCTTTACAAATGAGGATAAATAATGAGTGGACAATACTTTGATAACAATCCAAGTCTAAAGCACGAAATTAGAAGCTATCAGTTCAAATTTAACGGTAATATTTACCGTTTTTTGACTGATAGCGGAATCTTCTCAAGAGATTATTTAGACTTTGGCAGTGAGACGTTAATTAATGCATTTACTTATGAAGATAAACCATTTAAAGCGCTTGATTTAGGGTGTGGATATGGTCCAATAGGCGTATTGATGTCAAAAAAATACCCTAAGGTAAGTCTTACGATGAGTGATGTGAATGAACGCGCTTGCGAAATTGCTAAGGTTAATACGAGAGAAAACAAAGTAGAAGCGCTTATTATACCTAGTGATGGTTATACCAACATCCATGATCAGTTCGATGTTATTTGGTTAAACCCGCCGATTCGAGCTGGGAAAGAAGTTATCTATCGTCTCTATGAAGAATCGTATAACCACTTACTACCAATGGGTGAATTTTGGATTGTGATCCAGAAAAAACAAGGGGCAGAATCTTCACAAAAACAATTAAAAAACTTATTTGGAAACTGTGAAGTAATCAAGAAAAATAAAGGGTATTTCATATTGAAATCTCAAAAGATTTGAAAATTTTATTGACATATATGAATATATGTGATAATATAGTAAAATGCAAAAAGATGTATTGATTATATATAATATAATGCATCGGCTCGAAGAAAGATAGGAGAGTGGCTATATGGGATATCGTACAGTGCAGTACGGTAAGAAAGCAGTTAGACGCAACTACTCGAAAATGCGTCATGAGATTGAATTGCCAGATTTGATCGAAATTCAGACTAAATCGTTTGATTGGTTTGTTAATGAAGGGCTCGCAAAGCTTTTCGAAGATATTTCGCCTATCGAATCGTATAATGGTGATTTCAAACTGTACTTTACTAACCACCGATTTGAAGAACCTAAGTATGACATTATCAATTCAAAGATTAGAGACACAAGTTATTCAAAACCACTGTTTGTAACAGTAAGACTTGAAAACGTACTCGCAGGGACCGTTATTGAAAAACAACTCTTTATGGGTGATTTCCAATACATGACTCCAGTCGGTACTTTTATCATTAATGGTGCTGAACGTGTCGTCGTCTCACAAATTGTTCGTTCTGCTGGGGTTTATTACACAAGTGATTTTGACAAAAAGACGAATACACATCGTTTCTTATCTCAAGTCATCCCAACTCGTGGTGCTTGGCTAGAATATGAAATGGGTGCAAAGAATATATTTTACGGTAAACTTGACCGTTCTAAGAAAGTTTCTTTAACAGCTTTACTTCAAGCTTTCGGTTTTGACGGCATCGAAGAAATCAAGAAATTATTCCCAACCTATAAGAAAATGTTGGATGAAACTTTCAAAAAAGATGAAAAAGAAGGCATCATTTCCAGTGATGCTGCTATCGAAGATTTATATGCAAAACTAAGACAAGGTGAAAAAATTCCTGTCTCAGCTGCCAAAGAGTTCGTAAGAACCCGTTTATTTGATCAAAGACGTTATGACTTAGAAGAAGTTGGACGTTACAAATACAAACAAAAGCTGGATGTTGTTTCGCGCTTGATGACCATTGCACAAGGTATTACAGCGTCAAACCAACCTGCTATATACCGTTATGCTCAAGACATCATTGATCCAATCACTAAAAAAGTATTGATTGAAAAAGACCAAATCGTGGATGTTGAATCCATTGAAGTAATCAAGCAAAACAAAGCTGCTTTAAGAAAAGTAATTCTTTCTAAAGAAGCAAGCTTACAAAATGAGTCTGAAACAGAAGTGTTCGGTATTAAAACATCTGACTTATTCGAACAATACGCTAAAGAAGACATTCTTTTCATGCCAGCAGATTCTAAAGATGTTGGCTTACTCGTAGCTGCTCGTACTAAGATTACACCTGAAATCAGAACCTTATTATACAAAAACAGAAACAATATCATGTTCCAAAGGAAAGATGAACATGGCACAGTTGTTTATGAAAAAGATGGTAACAAGGCAAAACAATTATTAGAACTTTATGGAAAAATTGATGGTGTTACCCCAATTGAGTACAAAAAAGAAATCATTGTTGAAGAAAACATTGTTAACTTAATTTCTGGTGAAATCATCGTTGAAGCTGGCACACCATTAACAAGTGATGTTAGACATACATTGTTGATGAACCGCGAAGGCTTAACGTATCAATCACTAAGATACTTACGTACATTTGTTGAAAAAGACATTCTATTAATGGATGATTCTGTATTATTCTACGAAGGTACTGAAGTTACTGATGAAGTTTATCATCAAATTTATGCAAACAAAATCAACCTTAAGTCTATTGAAGATTTAAGATATACTACTGTTTACGCTAAGTGCGACATCGATATTCTTGAAGATTATAGACGTCACGAAACAGCTGAAGTAGCAAAAGACCACAAACCTATCATTTATGCCGGTTCAGAAATCACAGAATCCAACCTTTTAGACCTACAATTCCATAGAAACAAACTAGATGAAAACGTCATCAAGTACTTCTTGGTATCAGGTAAAAAATATGAATTCTTCAGAAAAGAATCTGAACGTCGTGCATCTTATGTTGAATCTGTATTGGTTAAACCAGCGACTGGCGATTCTAAAGAAGTCATCGAAATCATTGGACATGACTCTAGAGAATCTAGATTACACATTACAGTTTCAGACATCATTGCCTCTGTTTCTTACTACCTAAACCTATACGATGGTGTTGGTAAGACAGACGACATTGACCACTTATCCAATAGACGCTTACGTTTAATTGGGGAACTATTAAAGAATCAGTTCAGAATCGGTTTAGCTAAACTTGAGAAGAACATTAAAGATAAGATGTCTACAGCTGATGCTAGAGAAGCAAGCCTTCAATCTCTTATCAATATCAAACCATTAACTGCATCACTTAAGGAATTCTTCGGAAGCTCTCAATTGTCTCAGTTCATGGATCAAATCAACCCACTTGCTGAGTTAACTCAAAAGAGAAGAGTTTCTGCCCTAGGTACTGGTGGTCTTGCAAGAGACAGAGCCGGCGTCGAAGTTCGTGACGTTCACGAATCTCACTATGGTAGAATCTGTCCAATTGAAACACCTGAAGGTCCATCAATTGGTCTGATTTCATCTTTAGCATCTTATGCTCGTGTAGATGAATACGGATTCATTCAAACACCATACTTAAGAGTAGATAAGTCCAATCCAAAACGCCACGTCGTTACAGATGAATTTGTATACTTAACAGCGGGTGAAGAAGAACAATTCGTTATTGCTTCTGCTGACATTCAACTAGATGAAGATGGTGGTTTCCAAACAGAAACAATTATTGGACGCTTTATGGGTGAAACGAAGGCATTCCCGTCTTCAAGAGTAGATTTCCAAGACGTATCTCCAAAACAAATTGTATCGGTTGCGACTTCATCGATTCCATTCTTGGAACACGATGATGCCTCACGTGCCCTAATGGGTGCGAACATGCAACGTCAAGCAGTTCCACTATTAATACCGGATTCACCAATTGTTGGTACAGGTATTGAACACAGAGCCGCAAAAGACTCTGGTAGTGCGATTGTCTCTGGCGTTGAAGGTATTGTTGTGTATGCCGATTCAAGAATCATCAAAATTGCGATTAAACCAGAAGCGTCACTTAAGACACCTCGTGGCAAAGTAGTTTATGATAAGGACCAAGCATTTAACTGGGAAGCTTATGATCAAATTAGACAAGCTAAGATGACAGATCTTCTTAAGGTTGAAGCATATCCACTTACTCAATTCTTGCGTTCTAACCAAGACACTGCGATTCTCCAAAAACCAATCGTTTCAATTGGAGAATATGTTCAAAAAGGTGATGTAATCGCTGATGGACCATCCATTAGTAAAGCTGAACTTGCCCTAGGAAGAAACGTTGTAGTAGCGTTTATGACTTGGGAAGGTTATAACTATGAAGATGCCGTCATCATGAGTGAAAACTTAGTCAGAGATGACGTGTACACTTCAATTCACATTGATGAACATCAAATTGAATGCCGTGATACCAAACTTGGTAAAGAAGAAATCACAAGAGAAATTCCAAACGCATCTGCGGATGCTCTAAAATATCTTGATGACAGAGGTATCGTAGTTTTAGGTACTGAAGTTAAAGAAGGCGACATCTTAGTTGGTAAGATTACGCCAAAAGGACAAACTGAACCAACACCAGAAGAAAAACTTCTACAAGCAATCTTTAATGAAAAAGCTAGAGAAGTTAGAGATACTTCATTAAGAGTACCTCATGGTGGTGGCGGGATTGTTCAATCCATTCAATACTTCTCGAAGTCTAATGGCGATGAACTCGGGCCAGGCGTCAACGAGGTTATTCGTGTCTATATCGTTAAGAAACGTAAAATTAGCGAAGGTGACAAGATGGCCGGAAGACACGGTAATAAAGGGGTTATCTCTAAAATTCTTCCAAGAGAAGATATGCCGTACATGGCAGATGGAACACCTATTGATATCATGTTAAACCCACTTGGGGTTCCTTCACGTATGAATATCGGACAAATCTTAGAAATCCATTTAGGTATGGCTGCTAAGAAGTTAGGTGTTAAAGTGGCAACACCAGTATTTGATGGACTTACACAAGCTGACTTAGCTGATATTATGGCTGAAGCTGGCATGGCTCCTGATGGAAAACAAACATTGTACGATGGCCGTACAGGCGAACCTTATGAAAATAGAGTTTCTGTAGGTGTCATGTATATGATCAAGTTATCCCACATGGTTGATGACAAGCTACATGCTCGTTCTGTTGGACCATACACACTCGTTACCCAACAACCTATGGGTGGTAAAGCCCAAAATGGTGGACAACGTTTCGGGGAAATGGAAGTTTGGGCACTCTATGCTTATGGTGCTGCTCATACACTTAAAGAAATTCTTACTGTTAAGTCAGATGATATCATCGGACGTAACAAAGTATACCGTGCGATTACCGATGGTAAACCAATTCCAGATTCACACATTCCAGAATCCTTCCGCGTATTGACTAGAGAGCTTCAATCTTTAGGTTTATACGTTGAATTAATTGATGCTGAGACTGGTGAAAATGAAGTTAATAAATCACTGGTAGATCAAACCAATCCGTTTGAAAGAAAAGGGGGATTCTAACATATGGCAAAAGATAAAAAAGTCCTTGTTGAAGATTTAAAACTCTCTTCAGAAACAAAAGAATATTTAACCCTTTCTGGTATTGATACCCTTGAGGATTTCAATACATTCACATTAAAAGAATTAAGACTATTATTAAAGACAGAGGCTGCTTTCGATGAAGTGGCAGCCAATGTCTTAAAGAAATATCAATTGCCTGTATTAGTTGAAAACCTAGCTTTATCGAAAGAACTAGAATCAGCTTTAGAAGAAATCAATATTTCTGAAACAAAAGCCTTATTAGCTTTAAATGCCGAACAACTACATGATGTAATTGCACATGATGGGTTATTATATGATGAATTAGAAGTGATTTATGCTATGTATGGCGTCAACATGCCAGATAAGAGCGAACTTGTTCATCACCATGAACATGTTGAAGCTACCTTAGTAGAGGAAGAAGTTAACACACCTATTAGTGTAGATGCTTTCGTTAAAGCGGCACTTCTAAAACCAAAACCAAAAACTTACGGTTCAACTGACTATTCTCATTTAAAGATTAGATTAGCTTCTCCTGAAGAAATTAGAGCATGGAGCTATGGTGAAGTCTTAAAACACGAAACCATTAACTACCGTACTTTAAAACCTGAAGAAGGCGGACTATTCTGCGAAAGAATCTTCGGTCCAACCAAAGATTACCAATGTCTATGTGGTAAAAAACGTAATTTAGATAAGGGTCAAATTTGTGACAAATGTGGTGTTGAAATCACAGAATCCAAAGTTCGTAGAGAACGTATGGGACACATTGAACTTGAAGCACCAGTTGTTCATACTTGGTACTTAAAGAACTCCCCATCTAAGATTGCCTTACTATTAGACATTAAAGCTAAAGAACTTGAAGAAGTTGTTTATTTAGCAAGTTATATTGTTACAGATGCTGGAGATACACCACTCACTAAGAAACAAATCTTATCTGAAATGGAATACAACCAATACTATGAACAATATGGCAACAAGTTCAAAGCGATGACTGGTGCTGAAGCGATTAAAAAGCTTTTACAAGATATCGACTTAGACAAAGAAGTTAAGAGCTTAAGAAAGAAACTTAAATCCCCTTCTAAACAAAAACGCGACCGTGTTATCAAACGTCTAGAAGTGGTTGAAGCTTTCAACAACTCTGACAACAAACCAGAATGGATGGTACTGGATGTACTACCAGTTATTCCACCAGACATTCGTCCAATGGTTGCCCTAGATGGTGGCCGTTTCGCAACCACTGACCTTAATGACCTTTACAGACGTATTCTTAACAGAAACAACCGTCTAAAACGTCAAAAAGAACAAAATGCACCTCGTTTAATCATGAAGAATGAAAAACGTATGTTACAAGAAGCGGTTGACGCTTTAATTGACAACGCTAAACGTGGTAAAAAAGCGGTTGTTGAAAGAAACAGACACTTAAAATCACTATCAGATATGTTACGTGGTAAACAAGGTCGTTTCCGTCAAAACTTACTTGGTAAGCGTGTTGACTTCTCAGGTCGTTCAGTTATTATCGTTGGACCGGACTTAGAGATGTATCAATGTGGTATTCCAAGAGAAATGGCGATCACATTATTCAAACCATTCGTATTAAGAGAACTTACAAAACGTAAAGAAACCATCCAAGCAGCTAAACGCTCATATGAAGCATTAGATGACGATGCATGGAGTGCATTAGAAGCGGTTGTAGTAGAACATCCAGTATTACTTAACCGTGCCCCAACTCTACATAGACTAGGTATTCAAGCATTTGAACCTAAACTAATTGAAGGGAAAGCAATCCGTCTTCACCCACTTGTTACAACAGCATTCAACGCCGACTTCGACGGTGACCAAATGGCGGTACACGTACCGTTATCACACGAAGCTCAAGCTGAAGCTAGACTCTTAATGCTTGCTTCAAACAACATCCTTAACCCTAAAGATGGTAAACCAGTTGTTACCCCTTCACAAGACATGGTTTTAGGTAACTATTACTTAACTATGACTCGTAAAGGCGAAGATAATGAAGGCCACTTCTTTACAGGATTTAACGAAGCTTACATGGCTTATAAGAACAACATCATTACTTTACATACACAAATTGTATTTGATCCAAAATCGCTTAACAGCGCGTTCACTGAAGAACAACGCAATTCGTATTTGGTTACAACACTTGGTAAAGTAATTTTCAACAACATCTTACCAGAATCATTCCCATTCTTGAATGAACCTTCAGAAGACAACCTATTAAACAAGACACCAGATAAGTTCTTTGTTAAGAAGGGTCTAAATGTTAGAGAATACATTAAGAATATGGAAACGCCAAAGGCATTTGGTAAGAAGTATCTAAGTTTAATTATTGCGGAAGTATTTAAACAATTCCAAATCAATGAAACTTCTAAGATGCTAGACAAATTAAAAGACTTAGGATTTAAATACTCAACTGTAGCTGGTATTACCGTATCTGCTTCAGACATGGTTGTTTATTCTAAGAAACAAGAAAGACTTAGCGCAGCAGAAGCCAAAATTACTCAACTAGATGAGTTCTTCGATGACGGTGTATTAACCGAGAGCGAAAGACTTAAACTCGTTGTCGATGAATGGACAAAAGCTGGTGCTGACATTCAAGCAGGCGTTATGGACGAATTTGATAAGACAGGTCATATGTATATCATTTACGATTCAGGAGCCCGTGGTAACAAATCAAACTTCGCCCAACTATTAGGTATGCGTGGTCTGATGACTAACCCATCAGGGGAAACCATCGAAATTCCAGTTAAAGCATCCTTTAGAGAAGGATTATCCGTATCAGAATTCTTTATTTCAACCCACGGTGCCCGTAAGGGTTCTACCGATACAGCCTTAAAGACAGCTGAATCAGGTTACTTAACAAGACGTTTAGTTGACGTATCGCAAGACGTTATTGTTGATATTGAAGACTGTGGCACTGAAAAGGGCGTTGTAATGGAAGCAGTTAAGGATAATGACGGTAAAGATACAGTCGCGTTATATGACCGTATTATCGGCCGTTATACTTCTCAATCCATTATCCATCCAGAAACTAAAGAAGTCTTACTTGAAGCTAATAAGTTAATTACAAACGAACTTGGCGAAATGATTGTAAATGCAGGTGTTACTGCAGTTGAAATCAGAAGCGTGTTAACATGTAATTCAGTTAATGGTGTATGTAAGATGTGTTATGGTAGAAACCTTGCTACAAACAAATCTGTTGAAGTCGGAGAAGCAGTCGGTGTTATTGCCGCTCAATCAATCGGTGAACCAGGTACACAGTTAACCATGCGTACATTCCACACCGGTGGGGTTGCCTCTGCATCAGATATCACAGCCGGTCTTCCACGTATTCAAGAATTATTCGAAGCGAGAAAGCCAAAAGGTCAAGCTGTTATCACAGAAGTTAACGGTAAGATTAAGTCTATTGAATCCTCTAAGAATGGCTTTATGGTCACTGTAATTTCTAACCAAATGAAAGACGGAGAACCTAAAGAATACAAGTATACTTTAGATTCAAGCGCTCAATTGTTAGTAAAACGTGGACAAGCTGTTAAGGCTGGAGATAGACTAAATAAAGGATCTATCCATCCAAAAGAATTATTAAGAGTAGCTTCTGCTGAAGCTGTTCAAAAATATATCGTCGAAGAAGCTCAAAAAGTATACCGCTCACAAGGGGTAGAAATTGGCGATAAGCACTTTGAAATCATTGTTAACCAAATGTTAAGAAAGATCACCATCATTTTTGAAGGTGATACAGAATTACTACCAGGTTCTAAAGTATCAATTGCTGAATTCAAGAGAGCAAACCTTAAAGCAATTAAGAATCGTTTAAGACCAGCGGTTGGACAACCTGAATTATTAGGTATCACACGCGCGTCTCTACAAAGTGATTCATTCTTATCAGCTGCATCCTTCCAAGAAACAACACGTATTCTTACAGATGCCGCAATTCATGGTAAGACAGACGAACTACATGGCTTGAAAGAAAATGTCATCATCGGTGGATTAATCCCTGCTGGTACAGGTATCTTGAAAGAAAAGTTCTTCCACTATGAAAAACCAGAGTACGACGACGAAGAATTAGATATTGCTTAATATAAAATCGCATAGCGCGGGCATTATGCTCGCGCTATGATATTTTTATGTTAAATCCTATAAAAATGGTTGACAATAAATCGTTTAAAAGGTATAATTAAAACGCTGTAAAAATTACGCACAGTTAAAGTCATTTTGGTGATAATAAAGCCAAAATAAATTTTTTGAAAAAAATAAGAAACACACGGTCATGTGTTTACTTAGAAAGGAGAAAGAATATGCCTACAATTGCACAACTCGTAAGAAACGGTAGACAAGACAAAGTTGTAAAATCTAAATCTCCATATCTTGGAATCGGATTAAACACTTTAAAGAAGAAAGAAACAAGTGTTAACTCACCACAAAAACGCGGGGTATGTGTTCGTGTTACAACCATGACACCTAAAAAACCAAACTCAGCTTTACGTAAGTATGCACGTGTTAGATTATCTAACGGTGTTGAAGTTAATGCCTACATCCCAGGTATCGGTCACTCTCTACAAGAACATAGCGTAGTACTAATTCGTGGCGGTCGTGTTAAAGACCTTCCAGGGGTAAGATACCACATCGTTCGTGGAACATTAGACTCATCTGGTGTTGCTAACCGTAAACAAGCTCGTTCAAAATATGGTGCTAAACGTCCTAAACCAGGTCAAGCAGCTGCACCAGCAAAGAAAAAATAAACTTTAAACAAACAAACTATTAATTCAGTATATCTGAAAGGAGGATATTAATATGCCTAGAAAAGGACATATCGTAAAACGTGATGTTTTACCTGACCCAATTTACAACTCAAAACTTGTAACTCGCGTGATCAATACAATCATGTTAGATGGCAAAAAAGGTACTGCTCAAAGCATCCTTTATGGAGCTTTTGATCGTATCAAAGCTGAAACTGGTAAAGAACCAATCGATGTTTTCAATGAAGCTTTAAAAAATATTATGCCAGTACTTGAAGTTCGTTCAAGACGTATTGGCGGACAAAACTATCAAGTTCCAGTTGAGGTGCGTGCAGAGCGTAAAACAACTTTAGGACTTAGATGGTTAATCAACTACTCTCGCCTTAGACACGAAAGAACTATGGAAGAGAAGTTAGCAAAAGAAATTATAGACGCTGCAAATGGAACAGGTGCAGCAGTTAAGAAACGTGAAGATACCCACCGTATGGCTGAAGCGAACAAAGCATTCGCTCACTATCGTTGGTAATCAGAAGGAGTTATTTGTATGTCTCGTCAATTTCCACTAAATAAGACGCGTAATATTGGGATTATGGCCCATATCGACGCGGGTAAAACGACAACTTCAGAGCGTATTCTTTACCATACAGGTAAAATTCATAAGATTGGTGAAACTCACGATGGAGCTTCCCAAATGGACTGGATGGAACAAGAACAAGAACGCGGTATTACGATCACATCTGCAGCAACCACTGCATTTTGGAAAGGACACCGTGTTAACGTTATCGATACTCCAGGCCACGTTGACTTCACTGTTGAAGTTCAAAGAAGCCTTAGAGTTCTAGATGGAGCTGTCACTGTATTAGATGCACAAGCAGGTGTTGAACCACAAACAGAAACTGTTTGGCGTCAAGCTACTGAATATAAAGTTCCACGTGTTATTTTCATTAACAAAATGGATAAAACAGGTGCAGACTTCCAATATTCAATCGGCACAATCCACAACCGTCTTGGTGTTAAAGCAGCACCAATCCAATGGCCAATTGGTTCCGAAGCTAATTTCGACGGAGTCATTGACTTAGTAACATTAAGAGCATACCACTATGATGGTAATGCGGATGAAAACTATACTGAAATTGAAATCCCTGCTAACTTAAAAGACATCGTTGCTAAAAAACGTGTTGAATTAATCGAAGCAGTTGCTGAATTTGACGAAGAAATGATGGTTTCTTACCTTGAAGGTGAAGAAGTCACAGTTGAAATGTTAAAAAGAGCAATCCGTAAAGGAACACTTTCAGTTGAATTTTTCCCAGTTATCTGTGGATCAGCTTTCAAAAACAAAGGTGTTAAACTAATGTTAGACACAGTCATTGACTATCTACCAGCTCCAAATGATGTTGCTGACGTAATTGGTCATGATGAACACGGTAATGAAATGATCAGAAAATCTGACGATTCAGAACCATTCACTGCTCTAGCATTTAAAGTTATGACAGACCCATTCGTGGGAAGATTAACTTTCTTTAGAATATATTCAGGTACTGTACAAAGTGGTTCATATATCCTAAATACAACCAAAAACAAAAAAGAACGTCTTGGTCGCTTACTTCAAATGCATGCGAACCACAGAGAAGAAATCAAAGAAGCTTATGCAGGAGATATCGCAGCAGCCATCGGTCTAAAAGACACAACTACTGGGGATACACTTGCAGGCGAAAAAGATCATATCATTCTTGAATCTATGAAGTTCCCTGAACCAGTTATTCACATCGCGGTTGAACCTAAAACTAAGAACGACCAAGATAAGATGTCTACTGCTTTACAAAAATTAGCAGAAGAAGATCCAACTTTCAGAACTTACACAGATTCAGAAACAGGTCAAACAATCATTGCTGGTATGGGTGAATTACACTTAGATATCATCGTTGACCGTATGAGAAGAGAATTCAAAGTAGAAGCTAACGTTGGTAATCCACAAGTATCTTACAGAGAAACGATTACAAGCGCAGCTGACATTGAAGGTAAATTCATCCGTCAATCAGGTGGTAGAGGTCAATACGGTCACGTATGGATCAAGTTTGAACCAAACCCAGGCAAAGGCTTTGAATTCGTTGATGCTGTTGTTGGTGGTACCGTTCCTAGAGAATATATTGGTGTTGTTCAAAAAGGTCTTGAAGAAGCCCTTCCAAATGGTATCTTAGCTGGTTATCCAGTTCTTGATCTTAAAGCAACCCTATTCGATGGATCATACCATGATGTCGACTCATCTGAAATGGCTTATAAGATTGCCGCAGCTATCGCTTTAAAAGCAGCTAAAGACAAATGTAATGCAACAATTCTTGAACCAATCATGAAGGTTGAAGTTGTTGTACCAGACGAATACGTAGGTAACGTTATTGGGGACATTACATCTCGTAGAGGTAGACTTGAAGCTCAAGAATCAAGAGGTAATGCAATTGGTATTAAAGCCAATGTTCCACTATCTGAAATGTTCGGATATGCAACAGCATTACGTTCAAATTCACAAGGCCGTGCAACATTCGTAATGCAATTTGACCATTATGAAAAAGCACCTAAGTCAATCGCCGAAGAAATCATCAAAAAGCGTAACGCCTAGGTACTTGCAAAAGACCTTCATTTAATATAAAATATTAATTGGTACAAACAGAAAAACAAAAAACATATACTATAAGGAGAATAAGAAAATGGCAAAACAAAAATTCGAACGTACAAAACCACACGTTAACGTCGGAACCATTGGTCACGTTGACCACGGTAAAACAACTTTAACAGCTGCAATTTCAACTGTTTTAGCAGGCAAAGGTCTTGCTGAAAAGAGAGATTACGCTGCAATTGACAGTGCACCAGAAGAAAAAGAACGTGGTATTACTATTAATACTTCACACATTGAATACCAAACTGAAAAACGTCACTATGCACACGTAGACTGCCCAGGTCACGCCGACTATGTTAAAAACATGATCACAGGTGCTGCACAAATGGACGGTGGTATCCTAGTTGTATCAGCTGCAGACGGCCCAATGCCTCAAACACGCGAACACATCTTACTATCACGTCAAGTTGGGGTTCCTAAACTAGTTGTATTCTTAAACAAATGCGACATGGTTGACGACGAAGAATTAATCGATTTAGTTGAAATGGAAGTTCGTGAACTTCTATCAGAATATGACTTCCCAGGTGATGATGTTCCATTCATCCGTGGTTCAGCGTTAAAAGCTCTTGAAGGCGACGCTAAATGGGTTGGCAAAATCGAAGAATTAATGGAAGCTGTTGATACATATATCGACAATCCAGTTCGTGAAATCGACAAACCATTCTTAATGCCAGTTGAAGACGTGTTCACAATCACAGGTCGTGGTACAGTTGCAACAGGTAGAGTTGAACGTGGTACAATCATCGTCAACACTGAAGTTGAAATCGTTGGTATCGCTGACACTCAAAAAACAGTAGTTACTGGGGTAGAAATGTTCCGTAAACTATTAGACAAGGCAGAAGCTGGAGACAACATCGGTGCTTTATTACGTGGTGTTACACGTGACAAAATCCAAAGAGGTCAAGTATTAGCTAAACCAGGTTCAGTTAAACCTCATAGCAAATTCTTAGCTCAAGTTTACGTTCTTTCAAAAGAAGAAGGTGGACGTCATACAGCATTCTTCTCAAACTATCGCCCACAATTCTATTTCCGTACAACTGACATCACAGGTGTCATTACTTTACAAGAAGGTACAGAAATGGTTATGCCAGGTGACAACACAGTAATGAACGTTGAACTAATTCACCCAATCGCTATCGAAGAAGGAACTAAGTTCTCAATTCGTGAAGGTGGACGTACTGTTGGTGCGGGTTCAGTTACTACAATTATTGAATAGTTTTTAAACCAACTAACCACAAGTGAAAGCTTGTGGTTTTTTTTTGATATTCATCATGAATTAACGTATCTGTGTTAAAATAGTATAGAAGGTGAATTTATGATTATTGATACCCATTGCCACTTAAATATAGAGGAGTTTGAAAACAAAATTGAAGAAACACTATCATTCGCAAAGGCTTCTGATGTGCAAAAAATGATCGTGATTGGAATGTATCCAAAAGCAAACACAGATGCCGTTAGCCTTGCTAATCGGTATCCAGAACTCTATGCCACAGTAGGAATACATCCATCTTATGTGGATGAGCCTTATATTGAAGAAGATGTTATTGAATTTACTAAGAATAAGAAAGTAGTTGCAATCGGAGAGATTGGCATTGATTTATATTGGGTAAAAGATAACCTAGAGAAACAAATAAGTCTTTTCAAAGCGCAACTAGAACTTGCAATCAAACTAGATTTGCCTGTTGTAATCCATATGAGAAACAGTGTAAATGAAGTTTATGAAGTGCTAAAAGCGTATAAACAGGTTCGTGGTGTCATGCATTGTTTCAGTGAAAACATCGTTTGGGCAAATAAGTTCATTGAACTTGGCTTTTACATTGGTATTGGTGGGCCAGTCACCTATAAGAAGAATCTCGTAGGAAAAGAGCTGGCTAAGTTAGTACCACTAGATAGACTAGTCATTGAAACAGATAGCCCATATTTAGCACCTAGTCCTTATAGAGGAAAAGAAAACCAACCTGCTTATACCAAGTATGTAGCAGAGGAAATCGCAAATTTAAGAGGAATGACTGTATCAGAAATCAAGGAAATTACCACCTTAAATGCTATAGAATTATTTAGATTAGAAGGAGTTTAATATATGAAGAAATTTTTAGGATTAGCTTTACTATTCATCGCAAGTATTACCTTATCGGGTTGTTATAACACAGAAACAACGACATTTACACTTGAAGATGTTCAAAGCCAAATATCTAGTGTTTACGAAGAATTGAGCCCTGTCACGGTTGCTATTGTCTCATATGATACAAAAGCATATGACTTAAGTGTCGGTCACGGATCTGGTCTGATTTATGATAGAGAAGACCTTGAAGGATCTTATCGTTACTATGTTATTACGAACTATCATGTTATTGAAGGGCAAAGCTATTTACGAGTGTTGGCATCCAAATACTATGATGCAAAAGTGTATGCTTTGAATGAACCTGAAGATTTAGCTCTATTAACCTTTGAAACAACTGAAGATTTACAATATTTTGGAACAGAACAGTTTGATGGTGAAGTCTTTGCTAGACCTACAATTGGATCATTTGTGATCGCAATCGGAACACCACTAGATTTGGACTACTTTAATACCGCCACATTAGGCGTTGTTGGATTAACATCCAATCCAAAAGTGATTCAACATGATGCGTCAATCAATCCAGGAAATAGTGGAGGACCACTCTTTGATCTGAATGGGAATCTATTAGGATTTAACACTTGGAAACGTTCAACAGTCGTAACACCGGAAGGTGAAATCTCTGTTGAAGGGATTGGGTTTGCAATATCTATGCTAACAGCAGTGCCTATTGTAAATAAGATGAGACACGAAAAAAAAGTCGTGTTTGAACAACCGAAACTTGGCGTAACCGTCTCAAATATCTCAGACATTATCGAGAAGAATTATGCGGGTGTTAGACCAGAACACATCGAAGAATCAATCAAAGGTGTGTATGTAGTATCACTAACGCCTTTAAGACCATCTGAGGGATTAATTTTTGAAAGAGATATTATCACTCATGTTAATGATCAACCAATCGAAAGCATCGACGAGTTAAGACTACTCATTAGCGAAATAGAATTTGGAGATAAACTTAATTTAACCATAAGAAGATATTCTCTAGGAGTATTTTCTACTATCGTAGTTGAGCTTACGCTCTAGGAGGCCTAAATGACATTAAACAGCTTGTTACTAAAAATTGAAACAGGACAACCTCTTGGAGAGTCTCATGAGAAAAAACTGGCTAAAAAGCTATGGCTTGTACCAAGTTTTTCAAGAACAGTCCTACATGTAGTATTAGTGCTATTGGCATTCCTCATGGTTTTACTTGGTGTTACAGATTCCCTTAAACCGCTACCAAGCATAGTCTCTTACTTGATTAGTGTCGTTTTAATTGGGCTCTTAATTTACGTTTTATTTGTGCCAAGAAGTATACGTCTTTCTAAGTACTTTAGTGCAGTCGATACATTTTATGAAACCAAATTTGCTGGATTAGAACACTTTGATTTATACTACATAGGTCAACACAAGTCCCCTCACGTTAAAGCGCTTAGATCAAGTAAAATTTACTTACTCTCAAATCATCAGCAACTAATCTTTATTGATGATTATTTTAAAGATACAGAGTATAAACTTCCAAAGGTATATGGTAATGGATCAGAAATATTCTTACGAGTACTTGACCCTACAAAAAACGATCAATCTCGACTTTCAATTTCGATTTCTGAAATAGATTACTTTCACCTTTCAAGTGATGATATAGTACCAACCAAAAAACCTAGAAATAAAAAATATGTTCCCATTTTTCAAACATTTTTGGATCAAGATCCAAGAATGGATGATTATCATTTTATAACCTTAAAACTACTTAATGGAGCGGTTTTCCGTATAAGTTATGATGCGTATTCGGCGTTAAAAAATGCGATACCATTGAGGGAGAGATAACATGGACATCTCTAAGAAAGTACTCGATGTTTTAATCAATTACGACTATAAAATAGCATTCGCTGAGTCCGTCACAGGTGGCGGATTGGCTTATGAGTTAATCAAGAATCCTGGGGCATCCAACGTGATTGAATATAGTGTCGTGACCTATTCAAAAGAAGCCAAAAGAGATGTACTTCTTATTAATGAAACGCTATTTGATGTCCACGGCATTGTCTCAAAAGTCATCTCAATCGAAATGGCTTCTCAAATAAAGAAACTTTCTAAAGCGGATATTGGTGTAGGAATAACAGGTAATGCCGGACCTACAGCTCAAGCTAACTCTCAAGTAGGAGAAATATGGTTTTCGATTGCCTATAAGGAAGAAGTTTATAGCTACCATATTCAATTAAGAGATGAACCTCGTGAACTCATTTTAGAGAATGCGATCAAAGTAGTTTATCAAATGATTTATAAACTACTCACAAAATAAGAGATTATATCGATAAAATATATTTGTATAATAGATATAACTATGTTATAATATCAAAGCATGGTTTTTGTTAACCATCCTTGTCATACCATAGAGTGTGACCAAAAGACCATAAGGAGGTAAGAAGATGAAGAAGTATGAAATTATGTATATCATTCGTCCGAACCTAGAAAGTGAAGAAACTAAGAACGTGATTGCGACATTAAGCAACATTTTCGCAGAAAGACAATCTGAAGTTTTAGAGCTTAAGGAAATCGGATTAAAAGATCTTGCATATGAAATCAACCACATCAAAAAAGGCTATTATGTATGGAAGCTAGTTAACGCCACTACAGAAGCTATTGATGAATTCAATCGTGTCGTTGGTATCACAGAATCAGTCATTCGCCATATCGTTGTTAAAGACGGCGAATAAGGAGGACTCAAGATGCTTAATCGCGTAGTTTTAGTTGGTCGTATAACCAAGGACCCTGAACAAAAAAGAACTCAAAATAATATTCCAGTGGTTTCATTTACTTTGGCGATTGATCGTCAATATTCAAGTGAATCCGGGGATAGACAAGCTGATTTTATTCAATGTGTGGTATGGCGCAAACAAGCCGAAAACATGGCAACCTATGTAAAAAAGGGTGCACTACTCGGTATTGAAGGTCGAATTCAAACAAGAACCTATGAAACTCAAAATGGGGAAACAAGATATGTTACAGAAGTCGTTTGTGACTCAGTATCATTCTTAGAATCTAAAAAACAAGATTCACAACCTCAACCAGTTTATCAAGTTGAAGAAGACGATGATCCATTCATTTCAAGTAATAAAAGTCTAGCTAGTGAAGAAGATTTACCATTCTAAATAGGAGGCTTAATATGCAACAAAGAGGCGGATTTAAAAGACGTCGTAAAGTATGCTATTTTACACAAGCAAAAGTTGATCATATCGATTTCAAAGATGTTGAACTATTAAAGCGTTTCATTTCTGATAGAGGCAAAATTTTACCTCGTCGTGTAACTGGAACATCAGCTAAATGGCAACGTCCACTTGCAGTCGCAATCAAACGTGCAAGACATATGGCATTACTACCATTCGTTAAAGAATAGTACGATACTAATATAAACCACTAGAAATAGTGGTTTTTTTGTATACTTATTTCAATAGATTAAGTTCATTTCAAAGGAAATATTTACTGTTTATCGATCGTTTTAAGTTTCAATAGAACAAGATTCTAATCATTCTAAGTCACCCTTTTATATTGATATAAAAGGCTGATTTTGGTATACTATTATAAAGTGGGTGGATATATGAAACGCATTATTGGATTAATTTTATCGATTGCGGGTTTCATTGTTTCTGGCGTTATTGCTTACCAAGAAGGCGCATTTAACGATAGAGACTTTTTAATATACTATATTTTGATTGTGATATTCATCAGTTTTATCGTTATTTCAATCGAATTTATACTAAATAACAATCGAAAGCAAAAAATTAAATCATTAAATAACAGACTAACCGCTTGGTCAAGCTTATCTTACCATGTTAAACAAATTGGAGATGAAGCTTTTAACGAACTTCCAATCGGTATTTTGCTGTATGACAAAGATACACACACCGTGAAATGGAGTAATCCATATGCTAATAAAGTGTTTGGATTCGATATTGAAAATCATCTACTTAAAGAACTTAATCCTGTATTTGATCAAAACATAGAATCCAGTTCAGCGGCTTTATTATTTACAGTCGGTAATAAGAAGTATGATGCGATTAGCAGTTTAAAAAACCAAGTAATTTATCTTTTCGATGTAACGAGTCGTGAAGAGATTAAAGAAAAATACCAATCACGTTCAACAGCACTCGGAGTACTTTACCTAGACAACGTTGAAGAGGCACTTTCAGGATTTGACATCTACGAAAGATCAAATATTCGTGGTGAATACTTAGGTATCATCACTGACTGGATTCAAGAACATAAAGGGTATTTGAAACTTTATACTGAAGACAGAATGATTATCGCAATGCATTATGAAGAACTTCAAAAAGTAATTCAAAATAAGTTTGAGATATTAAACCGCATTCGTGAGGTATCTTCTAAACATAGAATTAGAGTATCTGCTTCAATTGGGATTGCTTCTTGGGAAGTTTCCTTTGAAGAATTGGGGACACTTGCCCAAAATGCAATTGAACTTGCTGAAAAACGCGGTGGTGACCAGGCAGTAGTTAACATTCAAAACGAAAAGATTGCATATTTTGGTGGTAAAACCAATGCTTCAGAAAAGAGTTCAAGAGTACACGTTCGTGTTCAATCACAGAACTTTAGAGAACTATTAGAAAACAGTTCCAACGTAGTGATTATTGCCCATAAACAAGCCGATATTGATGCACTAGGTGCCATGATTGGCGTGTTTAGAATGTCTGTTGCAAGCAAAGTGGATGCGAAAATCGTATTTGACTTACCTGAAATGGATAATACAGTTAAGAAGTTAATTCCTTACATTAAAGAAGAAGATCCAGAATTATTTAAATCATTTACTGAATCCAAAGATGCTTTAAAGGTTATTGGTGAACACACACTTGTAGTCATTGTGGATACACAATCACCAAATATCATCGCAAACATCGATGTTTATAATCAAGCAAGTAAAGTTGCAGTTATCGATCACCATAGACACAGTGAAAACACATTTGATGGTGAGTTTATGTATGTTGAACCATACGCATCAAGCTCAGTTGAACTTGTTGCAGAAATGATGGAGTTCTACCAAAAAGACATCGACTTACTTCCGATTGAAGCAACCATCATGTATGGTGGTATTCTTGTGGATACGAACGTTTTCTCCTACCGTACCGGTATGAGAACATTTGGTGCGGCTGCATACTTAAAAGAACATGAAGCCTCCTCTGTTAGAGTTAAAGAATGGTTGAGACTGGATTTAGATAGAACTTTACTCATCAATGAATTACTTCAAAACGTTACTGTGGTTACAAAAGGATTTGCGGTAGTATTTGATCAATCTACAGAGATTAGAGACCGCGTATTGTTAGCACAAGTATCAGAACGTATTTTGGATATTGAAGGGGTAAAAGCAGGCTTTACAATTGCTCGAGTAGACGAAGATTCTATTGGGATTAGCGCAAGAAGTTATGATGAAGTAAACGTACAAGTGATTATGGAAGAAATGGGTGGTGGCGGACATCTTAACTCTGCAGCTACTCAAATCAAGAATCAATCACCTGAAGAAGTATTTGATACACTTAAGACACTATTATTAAGAGAACATGACGAAGGAGACGAAAGAATGAAAGTCATTTTAATTGAAGACGTGAAAGGTAGAGGTAAAAAAGACGATATTATTGATGTAGCCAATGGTTATGGTCAATTCTTATTATCTAGCGCTAAAGCCATTATCGCATCAGATGAAAACATTAAAACTTTGGAAACAGAAAAACAAATGATTAAAGAACGTGAAAAAGAGCATTTAGCACTAATGAACAAACTTAAACAAGACATCGAGTCCAAATCGGTTACGATTTATATTAACATGGGTAACGATGGCAAATTGTTCGGTAGTGTTACAACCAAACAAGTAGTTGAAGCGTTTGAAGAACAAACAGGTATTCGTCTCGATAAGAAAAAAGTTGAACTTGTTTCTGACATTAACTCTGTAGGTATTTATACTGCAAGTGTATCCCTACATAAAGATGTTAAAGCGCAATTCGAAATTAATGTATTAGAAAGATAAGGTGATTATATGAGTCGCACCATGCCGTATAGCTTAGAAGCAGAACAGTCCGTTTTAGGGTCAGTATTTCTAAGCCCAGCAGTAATGGTTAGTTTGATGGATAAACTAAACGAAGATGATTTTTATGATCAACGAAATCAACGTATATTTTATGCGCTAAAGAATTTGTTTTTAAGAGAAGAGAAAATGGACTATACCACGGTATCAACTGAACTAGCACAACTAGGTGCAATGAGAGACGTGGGCGTATCCTATCTATCTGAAATCACTGACTTAGTTCCAACGACAACCAATTTAGATGCTTATGTAGATATTGTTAAAGAATACTCGCTTAAGCGCGCAATGATTAAGACCGCAAGCCAAATTGTCGAAGATGGTTTTAATGATAAAATTCGTGCAACAGAGTATATCGATGACACCGAAGAAAAAATCTTTGAATTAATTAGAAGACGTAAGGCAAGCGAGTTTGTTAGAATCAATGAAGTGGTTAACGAGGTTAAAGAAAAGGCCGAAAGCAGAAAAAACAAAGGATCTTTAACAGGTCTTTCAACAGGCTTTGGGATCATGGACCAAATCACTTCGGGACTTCAACCAGAAGAACTTATTATTTTAGCTGCCCGTCCTTCAATGGGTAAGAGTGCGTTTGCGATGAACCTTGCACTTAATGCTGCAAAACATAATAAAGATCAAAAAGCTGCAGTTGCAGTATTCTCGCTAGAAATGTCAAACGAACAACTTGTTGGTCGTATGATGGCCAGTGAGTCTCGTGTCGAAAACCGTAAAATTAAAACGGGTGAATTAACACCAAAAGAATGGCAATTTGTGGATTCAGCGGCAGAATCTCTTGGAAGACTAAATGTATTCTTTGACGATTCATCTGCGATATCCGTCCAAGACATTCGTTCTAAATGTCGTAAGCTAAAACAAGAAAGCAAACTCGATTTTGTTGTCATTGACTACCTTCAACTTATTAAAGGTGATGAGTCAAAAGGTGGCGGTGTAAACCGTCAAGAAGAAGTTGCAAAGATCTCAAGACAGCTAAAACAAATGGCCAGAGAGTTAAAGATTCCTGTCATGGCGTTATCACAGCTTTCTCGTGGCGTTGAAAAACGTGACGATAAACGTCCTGTATTAGCAGACTTAAGAGAATCCGGATCAATTGAACAAGACGCCGATATTGTACTATTCTTGTATCGTGATGAGTATTATTCACATGGCAAAGAAGACAATGGCGAAACAGAATTATCCTTCGCAAAAAACAGACAAGGGTCTGTTGGTAACGTATTACTATTCAAGTTTGAAAAAGAATATTCACGATTCCTTCCAATCACAAGAAGAGAAGAAGACATGGGTCGTGATTAAAGAAATAGTCCAAACCTTAAATCGGTTTGGACTATTTGTTAAAGCTCATCCTCATCGTCATTAATGACTCTTCTAACTCTGGATGTAAAGTTACTATTTACTGTAAAATAAGCATTCTTCTTTGGGAAAAATAATGTATTAATAATTGGTATAAGTAGGAACATAATCCAATATGGATGCCAGTATCCATAGATAATTCCAAGTGTAATGTAAGCTGCGGTTACAGCTAAACTTACCAATCTTCTAGGCTCTAGTTTTCGATCAAATACGATGTTAGAAATCGGTATTAAGAAGAATACTACCCATGTTGGATGCCAGATGTCTGTTGTAAATCCAATCCATAAAAACACCAACAAAGCGATAAAAGGCATTGCCTCGTTGAGTCTTTTGAATATGTTTCCCGTAAGTAACATCGCACTGAGGGGCACCAATAAGAAGAAACTCAAACCTAGACCTAGTTTCTCTAAGAATAACCAAGCCCATAGAAATAACAATAAACTAACCATCGGCATTGAAGCCAAAATTCTTTTTTTCATCATATCTCCTCTATAAAAAATATAAAATAAAAGCCGCATCAGAGCGGCTTATATGTTACTTCAGCAATTCAGATAACATCCAGATGTGTTTTTGTAAGGATGCTCTTGTTGTTGTGAATAAATCTGCAGTAACATCATCGTCAAGCTCTTCAGCGATGCCAAGACCTTCAAGTAATTCTTGATTAATCTGTTTGTAGTCGCTGATGATGACTTTGATCATTTCATCTTTGGTTTCTAATCCTGATGCTTCTTCTATTGTAGCAAGTTCTAAGGATTGTTTTAATGTTGCAACTGGTTTTCCACCAATCATTAGGATTCGTTCTGCGAACTCATCATAGAATTCTGTAGCCTCATTATATAGTTCCTCAAATTTCTCGTGTAATTGGAAGAAATAAGGGCCTTTTACATACCAATGGTAGTTGTGCAACTTAGTGTAAAGAACTGCAAAGTTGGACACCTCTTTGTTTAGTAGTTGTTCTAATTTGTTCATTATGATACCTCCATTTATGTTTCTATTATACCATATTGAAATCTATAGTGAATAAGTGATGTAAACAGAAATAAGATAATAGAATTATCTAAGGTTTTGTGATATGATAAAAAAGGCTTAGGAGTGAATAATATGTTTGAAAGACTCGATTTAATCGTAAAACGATATGAAGAATTAAACCAATTGCTTATGGATCCACAAGTTTCATCAGATATTAAGAAGATGACACAACTTTTGAAAGAACAAAGACAATTGGAACGCACAGTAGAAGTTTACAAACTCTACTTATCTAAAATTGAACAGGAAGAATCTTTGAATTTATTGTTAGAAGATTCAGACAAGGAAATCCAAGAAATGGCATCTTTAGAATTAGAAGGTTTGCCTGAAGAAATAGAAAAACTATTGGAAGACTTAAAAATACTATTGTTACCAAAAGACCCTAATGATGATAAGAACGTAATTGTGGAAATCAAAGGGGCAGCTGGCGGAGATGAAGGAAACCTCTTTGCAGGAGACCTTTATAGAATGTATTCGAAATATGCAGAAATGAACGGATGGAAAATCGAAATACTTAACGCTATGGAAGGTTCGATGGGCGGCTTTGCTGCACTAGAATTCATGGTTAGTGGTGAAAACGTTTATTCATTCTTAAAGTATGAATCTGGTGTTCACCGTGTTCAACGTGTTCCAGAAACTGAATCACAAGGCCGTATTCATACCTCAACAGCAACCGTGTTAGTTATGCCTGAAGCGGAAGAAGTCGAAATTGAAATCAGTTGGAATGACATTCGTTTTGATACATACAACTCCAGTGGACCTGGTGGACAATCTGTTAATACCACTAAATCAGCGGTTAGATTAACTCATATTCCAACCAATACCGTTGTTGCCTGCCAAGAAGGTAAGAGCCAACACGAAAACAAAGATAAAGCATTTAGACTACTTAAAACTAGAATCTATGACAAAATCTTACAAGAACAAAATGAGAAAGAATCCTCTCAAAGACGTTCATTGGTTGGTAGAGGAGACCGTTCAGAAAAGATTAGAACTTATAACTACCCTCAAAATAGAATCACCGACCACCGCATTAATTTAACTTTACAACGTTTAGATGCTGTTATGGAAGGCAGACTGGAATTGGTGTTAGAACCACTTCTTAATGAATTCCAAAGAAGACAATTAGTCGGAGAAAAACATGACGTATAAGACACTATTAAGACATGCTGAAAAAGAAATTGAGAAGAGCGGCTTAGAACTAGAAGTAGCTAAGTTCTTATTAATGCATTTCTCAAATAAAACAGCTGCACAGTTCTATCTAGATTTTGAATCAGAAGTAGATTCGAAAATTGAGGCAAGTTTTCTTAAAGCACTTGAGGATTATACAAAGCGTTTTGTCCCTATGCAACACATCATGGGATATCAAACGTTCTATGGATATGACTTTATTGTAAATAACGACGTTTTAATCCCAAGAAGAGAAACAGAAGAATTGGTTGAAAATGTTTTATACTTCTATGATGATTACTTTAAAGGACAACAAGTAGATGTGGTTGACATTGGGACAGGATCAGGATGTATCGCAGTCACCCTTTCTAAAGAAGAAGACAAAATGACTGTTTATGCAAGTGATATTTCCGATAAAGCACTCGAAGTAGCTAAAAAGAATAATGAGAAGTTAGGTGGGAATGTTAGTTTTAGACAAGGTGACTTGCTAAAGCCTTTTCAAGGCATGAAGTTTGACATTATCGTCTCCAATCCACCTTATATTCCAAGTAGTGAAGATGTAGAAAAAATTGTATTGTTGCATGAACCAAATATTGCTTTGTTTGGTGGGGATACAGGTCTTATTTTCTACGAACGTATATTAAAAGATGCCTTAAATTACTTAAAACCAAATGGATTAATTGCATTTGAACATGCTTATGATAAAAATGAAGAAATTAAAGCACTGGTTAATCACTACATATCGGGTGCCAAAATCACTCAGATAAAAGACTTATCTGGTAAGGATAGAATGACATTTATTAAAGTAGGTGAATGATAATGATGGTCGATGAATACTCACTTGAAGAAGGTTTCATGACGGATGGCTCTGTGGTTATTTTCCCAACCGATACGGTATATGGGTTTGCCTCAAGACTATACGATAATGAAGCATTGGTCAAAATCCGCGCCCTAAAGAATGAGAGCAGTAATCATTATTTTGCAGTATTATGTGATACATTGGTATCAGTCAATGACCTAGCAATTATCGATGAACGCGCCAAGCGCCTTATGATGGCTTTCTGGCCAGGAGCATTAACCATCATACTTAAGAGCTCAAGATCTCATTATGAGAAAACTGGCGAAGAGGTTATTGGTGTTAGAATTCCAAATCATAATGCCGCTCTTAGACTTATCAAACAAAACGGACCACTAGTAACAACCTCTATTAGTTTAGATCGACTAACCCCAATGATGGATATTGAAGAAATCAATAAGACTTATCAGGATAAAGTAGACTTCATATACGAAGACTATGAGGACTATAATCTAAACATGCTTTCTACTACTGTGGATCTGACTGAAGAAAAGATTAAGTATTTAAGGGTAGGTTCAATTACTCAGTCTCAAATAGAAGCGATTTTAGCACCAGATTTTCAAATATAAAGACTTCAAAAAGGAATGGAAAAAGCTCTATTCTTTTTTTGTTTTTCTTTGTGGTATAATACGATTAATTAAGGGGATGAGTAAATGAAAAAACCGGACTTAACTCCGTTTGACATGGCAAAAAAGCCAGTTAGGGAAAAACGTATCTTAATGCCTCTCGCGTGGGCTTTATCATATCCAACTGTTTGGAAGAGAAAACTAACCATCAATAAAATCAATATGGAAGGGTTAAAACCACCCTATATTTTACTGTGTACACATCATGCATTTTTAGATTTCAAAGTTACAACTGCCGCAACCTTTCCTACTAGACTTAATTTTATCGTTGCAATCGATGGTTTTTTATTTGGAGAAACCTTATTGCGTAGTGTGGGTGCTATCTGTAAAAGGAAGTTTACCAACGACATCAAGTTATATAAACACATCAAGTATGTTTTAGATGACTTAAAAGGGGTTGTTGCAATCTATCCTGAAGCTAGATACTCAATTGTGGGTACTAACGCCATATTGCCTGATTCATTAGGCAAATTAGTAAGAAGCTTAGGTTATCCAGTAGTGGTATTAAACATGCACGGAAATTATTTAAGTCAACCACAATGGAACCTTAAACTGAAGACGCATCATAACCTTACTGCAGATATGACTCAAATTATTACAAAAGAGGATATCGAATCCATAAGCGTTAATGAAATCAATCAAAGAATTAATCAAGCCTTTGTTTACGATGAATACAAATATCAATTAGATAATAAGATTGAAATTAAAGATAAGAATCGTATGCAAGGGATTGATAGTGTATTGTATCAATGTCCTGCATGCAAGAAAGAACATGTGATGACTTCAAGTTTGAACAAAATCACTTGTGATGCTTGTGGCAAAACTTACCTACAAGATACCTATGGAAGACTTAAAGCTACAACCGGAGAAACCAAGTTTGAACATATCCCAGATTGGTATGAGTTCGAAAGACAAGAAGTCCGAAAACAAATCGATAACGGGACATACTATTTTGAAGATGAAGTGTATGTAGAAAGCCTTCCAAATGCCAAAGGATTCCATAAACTCGGCAAGATGAAACTCATTCATGACTTAAATGGGTTTAGACTTACTGGTACGGTTAACAATGAACCATTTGAACTCATAAAAGAACCACTTTCTATGTATGGATTACATATAGAATACAACTATAAAGGTAAAGGGGATTGTATTGATTTATCGACTAATGACAATACATACTACATCTATCCTATTAATCAAAAGAAAGTTGTTACAAAACTTCATTTTGCCGTCGAAGAGTTATACAAGATCAAAAAGCAATCTATTTAAGTAATTGTTTATCTAAACACTTAACCTCTCTGGGTTATAACGCACAATAAAGCGTTGTAATACGAGGTTTTTTCTTTGCTTTCCTTATAAAAACGCTTTTTTTCTATAATTAAGTTAAAAAAAATATCAGACTTTATAGAGTGTGCTATAATGTAAAAGGCTTTTAGAAAGAAGTGAGAATATGGAAATAAGAAATGTCGCAATCATTGCCCATGTCGATCATGGTAAAACGACGCTTGTAGATGAATTATTAAAGCAATCAGAAAAGAGAAACGCCCACGAACAAATCGTGGAACGTGCAATGGACTCAAACGATATTGAACGCGAAAGAGGTATTACAATCCTTGCTAAAAATACCGCAATTGAGTATAAAGGTTACAGAATCAATATTTTAGATACCCCAGGTCACGCTGACTTTGGTGGTGAAGTAGAAAGAATCATGAAAATGGTTGACGCCGTTTTATTAGTTGTTGATGCCTATGAAGGTGCGATGCCACAAACTCGCTTCGTTTTGAAGAAAGCACTAGAAGCTAATGTAAAACCTATTGTTGTTATTAACAAAGTTGACAGACAATTCGCAAGACCGCTTGAATCCGTTAATGAGGTGTTTGATTTATTCGTTGAACTAAGTGCCAACGATGAACAACTAGACTTCCCAATCGTCTATGCATCAGGTATTAGAGGACTATCATCCTTTAATCACGAATTTACAGATGCGAAAGACATGAAACCTCTATTAGAAACCATTATAAAGCATTGTCCAAAACCTAATCAAGATAAAGATTCAAGACTGCAATTTCAACCAGCACTGTTAGACTATAACGATTATGTTGGAAGAATTGGGATTGGTAAAATCAATAGAGGGACCATTAAAGTTAACCAACAAGTATCATGCGTTAGACTTGATGGAACCATCAAACCATTTAGAATACAAAAACTGTTTTCTTTCATTGGTTTAAACCGTGTAGAAGTTGAAGAAGCTTATGCAGGAGATATTGTTGCAATCGCAGGGTTAACTGACATTAACGTTGGTGAAACTGTGTGTGAAGTTGGGTTCGAAGAAGCACTTCCAATCCTACACATTGATGAACCCACTGTTCAAATGACGTTTGGAACAAACACCAGCCCATTTGCAGGTAAAGAAGGTAAATTTGTTACTGCTTCAAAAATCGAAGAAAGATTATTTAAAGAAATCCAAAAAGACGTTTCACTTAAAGTGGAAAGACTTGGTGGAAAAGAAGAATGGATCGTATCTGGAAGAGGCGAACTCCATTTAGGTATTCTAATTGAAAATATGAGAAGAGAAGGATTTGAGTTCCAAGTTTCTAGACCACAAGTTATCATTCAAACGATAAATGGTGTGCCTCATGAACCATATGAGTTCGTACAAGTAGACTGTCCAAACGAAGTGGTTGGAACCGTTATTGAAATGCTTGGTAGCCGTAAAGGCATTATGAATAACATGCATAACCATGTTAATCAATCAAGATTAACATATACGATGCCTTCAAGAGGATTAATAGGATTCATGACGGATTTCATGACAGCAACTAAAGGTTATGGAATCATTTCGCACTCTTACTTAGAATATAGACCTATCGAACACGTAGAGGTTGGTTCAAGACAAACTGGTGCGCTCGTTTCCCTTCTTGAAGGTATGACAACGGCTTATGCGATTGGTCGTCTTGAAGACCGTGGAACGATGTTTGTTGAACCACGTGTTAACGTTTATGAAGGCATGATTATAGGTGAGGCAAATAAAGAGTTTGATTTAGCTGTTAACGTGACTCAAGAAAAACAATTAACCAATATGAGATCCTCTTCAAAGGATTCGACTGTTGTTTTAAAGAAAGCTAGAGAGTTATCCCTAGAAGCATGTTTAGAATTCATCAATGACGATGAATTAGTTGAGATTACGCCAAAAAACATTCGTCTAAGAAAACGTATCTTAAAAACAAACGAACGTAAAAAATCAGATAAATACACAATATAGTATGAACACCAAAGCATTTTTAGCCTTGGTGTTTTCTTTTTGTGTATAAGATATGAAAAAATGTTATACTAATACTGATAAAACTTAAAAGGAGAATGTATATGATAGCAATTGGCAGTGACCATGGCGGTTATACACTAAAACAAGCTTTAATTGAGTATTTTAATGAAAAAGGCTATGCCTATAAAGATTTTGGGACCAATGGAGAAGCGTCCGTTGATTATCCAGATTACGGCATCACAGTTGGAGAAGCAGTCGTAAAAGGCGGTTTCGAGTTTGGGATTGTGATTTGTGGCACAGGCATTGGGATTAGCATATCTGCTAACAAAGTTAAAGGTGTTAGATGTGCTCTAGTTTATGATGTTCACACAGCTACACTAGCAAGACAACACAATAATGCAAACGTAATCGCTTTAGGTGGTAGAACAACCCCTGTCGATAAAGCCATTGAAATGGTAGAAGCATTTAAAAATGAAGTATTTGAATCTCGCCATCAAAATAGACTAGATAAAATGTCTAAATACGAAAGTGAGCATTCTTGTGAGTAAAGTGGTTGTTGTAAACCACCCATTAATTGATCACAAGATGGCGAAAATACGTGATAAACAGACAGAAACAAAACAGTTCCGTGAAACCGTATCTGAAATCGGAATGCTAATCACTTATGAAATTACTCGAGACTTTGAAACGGTTCCAAAAGAAGTAGAAACTCCTATTCAAAAAACCATTTGTAATGTTCTTAAGAAACCAGTTGTGATTGTCCCAATATTACGTGCTGGACTCGGCATGGTTGAAGGCATTCATAATATCATTCCAAACGCTCGTATTGGACATGTTGGCGTATATCGTGATGAAGAAACGCTCGAACCACATGAGTACTTTGCGAAGTTTCCGGTAGATATGAACATCTCAACGGTTCTAATCGTAGATCCTATGTTAGCAACAGGTGGTTCAGCATCAGCTTCAATCACAATGGTAAAAAAACGTGGTGCAACCGACATAAGATTCGTTGGTCTTGTAGGCTGTCCAGAAGGCGTTAAGAAACTCCAGGCGGATCATCCTGACGTAGATATATATCTAGCTGCAATGGATGAAAAACTTAATGAAAAAGGATACATCATTCCAGGACTAGGTGACTGCGGAGATCGTCTCTTTGGTACAAAATAAAAAAATGCGTTAAACGCATTTGGAGGACTTATGAATAATCAAATCTATTTAATTGCCTTGTTGCTTAGTGCAGTTTGGATGATTGAAATCTTGAAAGCCTCTAATTTTGAGAAGGCTTTTAAGCAAAATAAAGTCTGGCAAATCAAGTCGTTTTATGTGGTCATCGCATTAGTTGGCGCGCATTTGATTGCCTCGTTTATTGAAAGAGTATTTGAACTATTCCAACTTAACTGATACAATAACTTCACCCATATCGAAAACGTCGATTTGATGGTATTTGTCTTTTATATCTGAGACATCAACCCCATTTAAGACTACGATTAGGGTGATGTTTTCTTTAAAGGATTGTTCTACTATTTCCATGTTATCTTTAAAATGGTGCATAAACCCATCATATAAAGGATAAGATAGATTAAGTTCTAGTTTTTTTCTCAGTTCTTTTTTGAAAAATACTGCCTGTTCAAGCGCTTTGGATGTACTGTTAGAATAGGCTCTGATTAATCCCCCCGCACCGAGTTTAACACCGCCAAAATAACGTGTTACCACACAAAGGCAATCCGTTAACTCATGGTGCTTTAAAACCTCTAAAATAGGCACTCCAGCCGTTTTAGAAGGTTCTCCATCATCGCTTGCTTTCACTTCTTTACCCTCATTTAAAATGTAGGCATAACAATTGTGATTGGCATCACGATGAGTTTTTCTGGTCTCACTTAAAATGGCTAAGACATCCTCAAGTGACTTAACCGGATATATATTTGTAATAAAACGTGACTTATCAATGATTAACTCATTTTGAATAGGGAACTGGATATATTTCATAGTATCACCTCATTCATTATATCAAACAATTGGAGGAAACCAATGAAAAAAAGATTTAGACATGTGCTCTTTTATACGTTATTTAGGCCACTTTTCCGGATTGGAATATGGATTAGATATCGTTATTGGGGTAAAAAATACCGAAACAAAGATGTCAAAGGTCCATACCTAATCCTAGGTAATCATACCATGAATGCCGACCCTTTCATGCTTGCCCTGAGTTTTAGAGAGCCAATCTACTTTGTGGCCTCTGATATGATATTCACAATTCCAGTACTTTCAAAAATCATTTCTTATCTCGTTCAGCCTATATCCAAATCTAAGTATAAGGCAGATACAGATACAGTAAAAAACATGATTAGAGTTTCGAAGTCTGGTGGTTCAATTGGGATTTTCCCAGAAGGGAACAGAACGTTTAGTGGAAAACCGATGACCATTCCTTTTTCTACTGCCAAGCTTGTTAAGCTATTAAAACTTCCGGTGCTTTTTTATCGAATCGAAGGCGGATATTTAACATCGCCTCGTTGGAGTAAGAAATATAGAAGAGGAAAAGTCAGAGGATACGTTCATCAAACATGGACTTATGAAGACTATAAAGATTTGTCTATCGATGAGATTTACAATCATATCGTTAGTGGGTTGGGTGTGAACGACTTTGATATGCAAAAAATCAATCCCCGTCCATTTAAAGGTAAAGATAAAGCTGAGTACATCGAAAGAGCCTTTTTCATATCTCCAGTAACTAAGAAGTTAGGAACCATTTACTCAGAAGGTGACTATGTTTATGACACAAGTTCAGCTTTAAAACTCAAGTACAACCACTATGGGTTGCTAGAAAACTTAGGTGGAACTCAGTACTTTGAAAGAACCACGGATTGGTATAATTTCCAATCGAAAGTAGTTGAAGAAGTGATCCATTCATCGGATGACAAGGTTCTTTCGGTAGATGTGGTTTCGCTATATGAATTAAAAGGACGAAAGAAGAAGTTATTGGGTGAAACCAGTTTAAGTTTGTATAAGGATCATTTTTCATATACGATGAATAACGAAACCATTATATGGAAGTATGACGATATTTATCCAGCTGTACAATACTCAAATACATTTATTTGTTATAATAAGACTAACGAACATACCATTTTTTTCACAGGAAATGAAAGGTTTTGTGCATTGAAATACGTTATGTTTGCGAAGGCATATCAGAAAGTGGTGTTGAATTATGATTCAGAATTATGAGTCCTCTTCTACATGGACAGCAATCCTCTATTTAGTTACATTAAGTATATTAATGTTGGTGGGTAATACCATCAGACGTAAAATTCCTATTTTTAGAAAATCATTATTACCAACAGCAGTTATTGCGGGGTTATTAGGATTAGTACTCAAGGAGTTACTTGTAAAACCGCTAGCGTCTAGAGATATCATACTCTCGATGGCCAACCTAGAACTATTTAACCAGTTTCTAAATTTAGTTACTTATCACACTTTAGCCATCGGGTTTATTGCGATGGGACTTAAGATCAATGAGAAGATTGAAATTAAGACAAATAAAGCACACAGTTACTATAATGGAATGGTTATAGTTTCAACTTACTTACTACAAGGAATTATCGGGATAGGTATCACTTTATTACTTGCCTATACGGTTTTACCTGTATTTAAAACAGGTCCAGGACTTGCTACCGGGTTACTATTGCCATTCGGTTATGGCCAAGGGCCAGGGCAAGCCAATAACTTTGGGTTAATTTATGAACTGTTTGATCCAAATGGTTTTCAAGGTGCTCAATCCTATGGGTTAGCAATGGCTTCAATGGGCTTCATTTGGGCTTCAATCGGTGGCGTATTCTATCTAAACCGTTTTAAGAAGATGAAGGTAACTGGTGAGGAACGCGTTTCTACACTTACATCGCTTCAAGAAATCGAAACACCTGATGAAATACCAGTTGCAGAATCAATGGATAAGATGACGGTTCAAATTGCCCTAATACTAGCTGTTTATGGTGCAACTTTACTAATGATGTTCGGTTTATCCAAACTGGTATCTTTAAATGATGGCATCTATAAAATGGTCAATCCACTTATTTGGGGATTTAACTTTATATTTGGTATGGTATTAGCGATTGTTGCGAAGAAATTATTTGTGTATTTAAGAAAAACCGGATTAATGACTCGTCAATACCCAAATAACTTTATGTTAAACCGTATTGCAGGGGTTGTATTTGATGTGATGGTTATTTCTTCAATATTAGCCATTAATGTAGAAGATTTATCCGGCAATATTTGGATTGCATTCCTACTCATCTCAACCGTAGGTGGTGTATTAACAATGATTTACTTACACTATTTGACTAAACGTATATATAAGGAATATGCTTTAGAAGCATTTGCTGGTATGTATGGGATGTTAACAGGTACTGCATCTTCGGGAATCGCTTTACTTAGAGAAGTGGATCCTTACTACAAAACGCCTGCAGCAACCGATTTAGTCACCGGTACAACTACCGCAATTCTATTCGGACTACCAATATTACTGATCGCAAGTTACGCACCTCAAGGGATTTTACAATCGCTCATTTCCTTTGCTGTGCTATCTGTTTTATTTATAGTATTTGTAATGTTCATGTATAAACAACATCCAAAAGCATGATTCTACCTAAAAAAAATGGTAAAATAATATCGAAAATAAACAAAAATTGTTTAAAACTTTGACTTTAATAGCCGAAAATGTTATAATCTTGCCAAAGATTGGAGAATTGAAAACTATATGGAACTGCCGCTGATAATCTTATTATTGGTTGTACTTATCTCTACAAACGCTTTTTTTGCCTTGTGCGAAACGGCGATTGTATCTGTGAATAAAAACAAATTAAAAACGATGTCTGAAGAAGGTAACGAGAAAGCCAAAAAAATCTTAGAACTGGATTTAGACTCAAAGAAAATCATTACTACCATTAAAGTGAGCACTACTTTATTGGGATTCTTTACGAGTGCTATTGCTGCGAGATACATCGTAGATGATTTTGGAAACTGGTTATCAAAACTAACTGGTTTAAATGTCAATGCTTCTGATATTATTGGATTTATTGTGTTTACAATCATTTTATCGATTGTTACCCTTTCTTTAGGTGAACTAGTTCCTTCAAGAATCGCTTCGAGACATCCAGAAACCACAGCATTTAGAACCTATAAAACCCTTTTAGTTGCGATGGCTATTTTATCACCGATTGTTTGGATAAGCACTGCAATCACAAATCTTTTCTTAAGATTGTTCGGGATAAATCCTAAAGAACGCGCTGAAGCAGTATCAGAAGAACAAATTATTTCTATCATTGAATCATCGGCTGAGTTCGGTGGTATTAACGAAGAAGAATCAGAAATGATAAGCTCAATATTTGAGTTTAACGATATTACAGCACAAGAAATTATGACACCTCGTACCGAAGTGTTTATGATTGATATCAATGAGTTTTCACAAAGTACCATTGATCAAATGATTGAGGAAAACTACTCTCGTATTCCAGTATATAATGAATCACCAGATGATATCATCGGTATAATCTATATTAAAGACGTTTTTAGAGAAGCTAGAAGAGTTGGATTTGACAATATCGATTTAAGAAAAATTATTAACAAACCTTATTTTGTCCCTTCTCGTAAAAAGATCAATGCTTTATTCAGAGAACTGCAAGCCTCCAAAAATTATATGGGGATTTTAGTGGATGAATATGGTGGATTTCAAGGAATTGTTACAATCGAAGATTTAATTGAAGAAATTATGGGTGATATCTACGATGAGTATGATGAAGAAGAATCTGACATCAAAGAAATTGCGCCTAACCAATATTTAATTAACGGATTGATTTCCATCGAAGAAATCAACGAGTCCTTGAATCTTGATATTAAAGAAGATGATGAATACGAAACGATTGCTGGCTTTGTCTTGTCACACATTGGGTATATTCCAAATGAACAAGATGACATCATTCTAAATTTTGATAAATATTCAATCAAAGTAGAGAAAATGGATGAAAAGAGAATCGATCAAGTATTACTTACAATCCACTCTGTGGAAACGGTTGAAGAAACAAATGAACAGTCTGAATAAGACTGTTTTTTTTCTATTTACGACCATATTATGATATAATATGAAAGGTGATATTAATGGCAACTATTAAAGATGCAATGTATGTTTTAAGAGCTTTGAAGAAATCAGGATATGAGGCTTTTTTTGTCGGTGGATGTGTAAGAGACTATTTGATGAAAAAAGATAGCAATGATATCGATATAACAACTAACGCGAAACCTCATGAAGTAATGAAGGTTTTTAAGAAAGCAAAACCAACTGGCATTCAATACGGAACAGTAAGCATTCCAAACGAAAACTATAGTATAGAAATTACTACTTATCGTAAAGATGGCGTATACATAGACAATAGACATCCTGAAACTGTAGAAGAAGTTTTAACAGTTGAAGAAGATGTTAAAAGAAGAGATTTTACCATCAATGGTTTGGTCATGAATGATGCCATGCAAATATTCGACCATGTTGGTGGAAAAGACGATATAAAGAATAAAATGATTAGAGCCATTGGCGAACCGACTGAACGTTTTAATGAAGATGCTTTACGTATCTTACGTGCAGTTTACTTCCAAGCGAAATTCGGTTTCCAAATAGAGAAGAACACAAGAACAGCTATGGAAGAGCAAAAAGAGTTGATTCATAATTTGGCTAAAGAACGTGTGCTAAATGAAACACTCAAAATCTTAAAAGAAAAAGAACAACTGAAGGCACTTAAAACCCTAGATACAACCGGTATATCAAGGATACTTCCGGGGTTAGATAAAGGGATTAAATATATTGTAGAAACTCAAAAAGAACCGCTTTTCATCGATACATTCTTCGCATTATGTTTTACATTAAACGGAAGCGTTCCTTCTGAATGGAAATTCTCTAATGTTGCTAAGAACAAATACGAGAAAACTGTACACCTTGTCAACATGAGAAGACCTTTAACCGATGTGGATTTATTCACATATGGCCTAGAAATCTGTCTTCTAGCTAATAAGGTTTCATTCCTTTTGAATTATACACCCTTTCAAAAACAAGCCTTGGAAAAGCGTTTTGAAACATTACCAATTAAGAGTTCTCTAGACTTGAAGTTTAGAGCAAATGATCTCATTCAACTTCTAAATAAAAAACAAGGGGCATGGGTATCTAAGTATATTGATGAACTCACTATTTTAGTGTTGGAACAAAAAATTGAGAATACATATGATTCGATTAAAGCGTATGTTTTAAAGAAAGAGGCAAACCATGAAAAGTGATTTCTTTTCTTATTTAGACGGGTTCAATTTAATTAGTATCTTAGTACCAAAGAGATTAGATAATGACCACAAAAAATTCATTTTGGTTAATGAATCCCAAACCATCACATTAACCATTTTAACTAAGGAATTAATTGGACAAGAAGTAAAATACTCTTGTTCAATCAATGATAACATATACCTAAATCAAAACTACATGATATTTGATGAAGCGAAAAATCAATCGTTTTTAAGAACTGGTAGTATTGTTAGAACTGAACTATTCGATATGATGTATGACTATGATGAAGATGATCTTGGGATTACTTACACAGAAATAAGCACAACTTTCAAATTGTGGAGTCCTGTAGCTAAAGAAATTGAGCTTGAGCTAATTGACTTAAAAGGGATCAAACAATTTATTGATTTAAAATACCAAGAACGTGGTGTATGGGCTTTAACGGTCTTTGGAAACTTAGATGGATATAAGTACCGTTACCGTGTTAGAGTTAATGAAACATTTAATGTTACAACTGATCCTTACGCGATTGCGTCTGACGCAAACGGTGAATATAACTTTGTTGTCGATACTAACAAGTTCTATTCATTTAAAAACACTAAGCCAGAGTTCTCTGGCAGAAAAGTAGATGCGATTATCTATGAAGTATCAGTAAGGGACTATACCATTTCAAGCACCTCTAAAGCTTTGAATAAGGGGCTTTATGAAGGTATGCATGAAGATCTAGCAAACGAAGGTATTAACCATATTAAAGACCTTGGAATTACGCATGTGCAATTAATGCCAGTTTATGATTTTGAAGGCACTGATGAAGTAGAAAAAGACTTAGAGTATAACTGGGGATATAATCCAAGTCAATATAATGTACCTGAAGGATGGTATTCAAAAGCACCAGAAGATGCTTACGCAAGAATCAATGAACTGAGAAAACTTGTCGATGAATATCATGGTGCAGGGTTAAGAGTAAACATGGATGTGGTGTATAATCACGTTTATGACATGGGGACTTTCCCATTTGAAAAGATTGTTCCAGGGTATTTTTACCGATTTGATTCTAAAGGTATTAGAACGGAAGTTTCAGGTTGTGGGAATGATATCGCAAGTGAACGTCCAATGATGCAACGCTTTATTCTAAACTCAATTAAATGGTGGATGAATACTTACCATATTGATGGGTTTAGATTTGATTTGATGGGACTTTTAGACATCGAAACGATGAATAAAGTAGATGCATTAGTCAAATCCATTGATCCAAGTGCATTTGTTTATGGTGAAGGTTGGATTATGGCTAATACGTTACCTGATACAAAGAGAAGTCACATGGGAAACCAACAATTTATGCCTTATATTGCGCATTTTAATGATGCCTTTAGAGAACAAATAAAAGGTGGAACATTTAGCTCTAGTTTGGGATTTGCCCTTGGTGGAAAAGTCTCTAATGCAGATTTATTCTACTTATTTACAGGAAGCGCTGTAGACCAATACCGTTTCTTTAATCCAAATCAATCGATCAACTATATCGAATGTCATGATAACCACACGTTCTATGATCGCGCTAAGGTACTACTAAAAAATCCGAGCGAAAAAGAGATTAAGGACTATGCTAGATTAGGATTAGCTTTTGTGATTTTATCTCAAGGTGTTCCATTTATTCATGCAGGTCAAGAATTCTTAAGATCCAAAAATGGAGTTGAAAACTCATATAAATCACCAGATTCTATTAACCAAGTCGACTGGACGTTAAGAGAAAAACATATCGACTTAGTCGAATCTGTAAAAGATTTAATCAACATTAGAAAAGACTATAAACTATTTAGATTACGTCAAGTTACTGACATTAAACAGTCAATAAGAATTGTTGAACAATCGGTTCAAACAACCACAGTTCAATTTGTTTTAACCGGCTTTAATCAAACGATCAAAGTATTCTTCAAGAACTCATATATAGACGAACTACTCCCGGTTGGAGACCATTATCAATGTATATTTGATGGGAAACAAAGAGTATCTGAGAAAGTTAATCATTACCTAGTAAACACGCCTGGTGTTTATCTATTCGTGAAGGAGGCATAATATGGAATTTAATGCAAAAGTAGAAACCATGAATGTGGGAGTAGAATTTCAAAATATTAATGTCTTACTTAAAGATGGTGAAAAGAAAAACCTTAAGCTTGATCAAGATCAACTTAAGCGTCTTGAACTAGGGAAAACTTACCATTTTACCGTGGAAACTTATACTCATAATGAAAAAGAACAACTTAAAGTGGTTGATTTTGTAGGAATATTTGAACACATTAAAGACCCTATTTTACTTAAGTTGGAACTGGCATCGTTTTATGAATATGCCCCAATTGATATGAAAGTATTGAAAGACTCTATTCAAGGTTTTCTAGACCAATTAGAAAACGAAACGATCAAAAAAATTACCAAAGGCGTCTATCAAGAATATGAGAACAGCTTTTACATGTATCCGGCTGCAGTAAGATTTCATCATGCATATATCGGTGGATTAGCCTATCATACTAAAACAATGATCGATATTGCGATGCGTTTTAAGGAAATTTATCCATACTTAAACAAAGACTTATTAATTGCTGGTATCCTGTTACATGACATCTGTAAAGTAGATGAACTAAATGGATTTGAAGGTGGAGAATACACCCTAGAAGGCCAGTTAGTAGGTCACTTAGTATTAGGAGCAATGAAGATAAAAGAAATGGCTCGTAAACTTGATTTAGTTGATAAGGAAGAAGTGTTAATGTTAACGCATATCTTACTATCTCATCATGGTTTACCAAACTTTGGTGCGGCTAAGAAACCAATGACGCCTGAAGCAATTTTAATTTGGTATATCGATACGATCGATTCCAAATTCACTGTTCTTGGAGAAGAATTAGCGAAAACAGATGCAGGTGATTTTACTCAATCGATTCCTGTATTAGATAAATCAAGAGTATATAAACACAAATTCTAGACCAATTCATTTTGGTCTTTTTTTAACTTCTAAATGCGACTATAAAAAAAACCCGTCAAGCTGACGGGTTTAATTATTATGCAAATAATGTCCACCAATTGCCATATACTTCGTTGAATGATTCATTTTCGAAGTCGTATGAGAAGAATTGGTCTTGGTTAATTTCAACTAGTCTTGCTGCTTTTGCGTTATTGTCTGCATTAGCAAAGTTATAGTTTGTTGTACCTAATAATTTGTAGAGTAAGTGTAATTGAGTATTTTCACCTACATATTTTGTGTAAACTGGAGCGAAGTATGATGTAATTGTTGTCTTAACCTTTGATGGTAAGTTTTGAACACCATATTCATCTTTGATTTCATTGATGTAGATTCTAGCTTGATCAACAGATATAGCATCATTTGCGTTATGAGCATTTAAGAAATATTCGTTACCATCTTTGTCTTCATATTTAATATGTTCGTAGATGTAATACTCATCAGTGGATTCTTTCTTAGTGTCATCAGCTGCAGTGAATTTAGCTGAAGTGGATACTTGACCACCAGTTGCTAAAATTAAGTGCCATCCGAATGAAGATTCTAATAATGAATCATAATTTGTTGGTCTAACGTCAAGTTCTTGAGATGGGAATTTGTTATCTGCGTCATAGAACTCTTCTTTAACTCTTGTATATACTTCAACTGCTCTATCATAGAACTTTTGGTCAAGTGGTTGTTTAGAACCAAGTGTGTTTGTACTATTTGTGATAGCATTTAGTGGTTCAAACATGATGTTTAAACCAGCAGCTTTGTATTTAGCCCAACGGCATTCTGGAGTTACGTCAAGTGGAGCAACTGTGCATGACTCTGGTACAAGTCTTCCTGCAGTCTTGAATTCATCAACGATTGCTGATAAACCAGTAGAGAACGAGGAATAAGTAGTAGCTCTGTCATAGATAACTTGCATTAATTCAGTTACTAGTGCTTTAGTTTCATCTTGTTTTGCAACAGATAATTCTTCGAAGAAATCTTTTGGATCATCCGGATTTTCATCTTCATCCATATCAACGAAAATTAGTAAATGAGAAGCTGCTAATGAGAAGTATTGGTCTTGTAGTTTGTTTGCAACACCTACAAGTTTTGAATATACGTCTGTTCCGAAGTGTTTTTCGAAGTCTGCTAAGTAAGCTTCTTCTAAGGCACTTGCAACAAATACATTTTCAATAGCTTCATCGATTGATTCAGCACGGAATGCTAACATTAAGAAATTCTTTCTACCAATTTCTGCTGGATATCCAGAGCTTGCATAGTAGTTTTGTCCAAATTGTTTAATGATGTTTTCGATGTTTGTCTTGAATTCTTTACGCTTGTCAGCTGTAATCGTTTCTGTGTATTCAGAAGCTTTTAGAATTTCTTTGATTGCTAAGTCGATTGCTACAGATACACCCAATTTCTTTTCTAGTTCTTCATAGAACTTACGAACAGTAATGGATTGGTCTCCGTATTTTACAACAACATCTTTACTTGATTTAGAAGCAAGTTTTACAGTGCTTAAACTTTGAGATAGATATAATTCAACTAATTCATCATAAATTACGATGTTTTGTTCTTTAAGTCTTTCAGTAGATTTAGCTGTAATATAACTCTTAGTTAATTTAGCTTCCATAACCTTGTTATAGATTTCTTGTGCTTTTTCAGTTAATTCGTTAGTTTCTGTATAAACGATTAACTTCTTATCAGCATCCATCCAAGTCTTAACTTGGTCGTCATGGCCTTTAAGTTTAAATACTAAATGGTAGTAATTATTTGTTTGTCTTGGGCTTGAAGTAAATCTTGTTTGACCTTCTTCAGTGCTTAATGTTTGGTATAAGTATGAACGTAAGCTTGTATTACTGAAATCTTCATACTTTTTAGTTAATACTTCAACATTGTCCAAATCAGCTAATAATGTTTCTACTGTGTAGTTTGTATCAATTGGATCACGGTAACTGTAGATGTAGTTATAGATTTCAATGAATTTCTTTAATGTTTCATCTTCAGTTAATGCGATGTCTGCTTGAGAAATTGGTGATCTAGCATCATTAATGCTGTATGCATTGTAGTAGTTTTGGTAATCTTTATCAGAAACTTTACCATCATTTTCGATACCAAGATCCGCCATTACAGTTAGCGCATATTTGTGTAGTTCATTATCAGGATTTAAAGCAGCTTTTCTTGGATCTGGTAATTGATACCATAAACCACGTAGTGCTTTAATGCTGAAATGACGCAATGTAGCGTTTGCTTCGTTAAGGTTTGCAAAACGAATTGTGATTGCGCTCATGTCATAGTCATTTTGAACGTTTGCTGCAAAGTAAGTTTGTAGGTCTTTATCTTTATCAATGAAACTAGTTGAATTCTTATCAACGATTTCTTTTTCTAAGATGGATTTAGCATAAAGCTTTTTCGCAACACTTAGTTTGTAATAGTCAAGAACCTTGCTACTGTGACTTTCAAAATCGACCGCATTAATATCTTCTTTTGTAATATTAATACCCACTAAATAGAAGGAATCAATGAATGATAACACTTTTTGAGTTATCACATTAGCATCTAATTTTTTTAGTGTATCTAAGTCAGTAATGCCAAAGATTGCTTCGTTAGCTAGTTTCACTAAGTCTTCCTTGTATGTTGAAAGGTTGCTTTCGATTGTAGCTAATTCGTCTTTATATAGTTCTTTTTCAATCATTTCAATTAAAATAGATGAACTACTTAAACGCATTTCTTCGTATAATTCTTTTTCTGTGATGCTGTAACCTTCCCCACTTAAATAGACAGTGTCCTTAAGGTCTCCATAAGGGGTTTTTAATGATTTGTCGCCGCATGCAGCGAGTGTTAGTGCACCTGTTACTAATAATGTTAGGGCAGCTAACTTCTTGATGAGATTAGTTTTGTTCACTTTTTTCACTCCTTGAATTTTAATCACAAGCACTAATAATATAACATACATATAGGGCCTTTGCAATCGTTTTTATTGGTTTTCACAATCTCACACAAAAGGCTTAATATACAATATTATTGGTTATAAAAGGGGTTCATGTTAAAATAGGTTTGGTGATATTTTGAAACTATACTCTATTGCAAGTGGTTCATCAGGAAATGCAACCTATCTTGAACACGAAAACGTAAAAATATTAATTGATGCAGGTGTAACCTTTAAACGTATTAGTGATGCTTTTTTAGCTAAAGGTTTAAACATTAAAGACGTGACACATGTGCTTTTAACACACGAACATATTGACCATGTTAGAGGAATCAATGTGCTTTTTAAAACACTCAATGTGCCATTATATACCTCAAAAGGGACCATTGAAGCGATGAAGTTTCTTAACCATGATACAATTAGAGACCATCTAAGAATGATTGAAGCATATTCGCCTTTTAATCTTGGCAGTATTAAGGTGACACCTTTGCCGTTATCACACGATGCGATTGAACCTTTGGGATTTATCTTTGAAACAAAGACTGAGAAAATCGGCTATATTACAGATACAGGTTATATCCGTGAATCCAATATCGAACCGCTCAAAAATTGTGATCTTTACTATTTTGAGTCGAATCATGATCCAGTATTGCTTAAACAGTCTAATCGACCTTATTATACGATTCATAGAATTCTAACTGAAAAAGGTCATTTGTCTAATGAAGACTCTGCCTATTATTTGTCACAGCTAGTAGGCCCTAAAACAAAGACGATTATTATGGCACATATTTCTAGCGAATGTAATACGAAAGAAAAAATCCACAAAACATATGAAGATGTCTTTATGGCACATCAATTAGATATTAATAATTATAAAGTCTATTTTGCTTCTCAAGAACCTTTGGAGGTAATTGAACTATGAAAATCACTGTAATCGGCGTTGGAAAAATCAAACAGAATTATTTGTTACAAGCTATGCAAGACTATATTAAACAAATGCCTTATCCGTTTGAAATGATCGAAGTTCAAGATGAAAAGCATAAAGAAGGTATGGTCATTGAAGAGAAAAGAATTTTAGAGAAGGTTAAAGATCAAGATTACTGCATCGGATTAGCGATTAAAGGTGACGCTCTATCTAGTGAAGCCTTTGCTCAAAAATTCGATCATATTATGACTTATCAACAAAAAGATATTACTTTTATCATTGGTGGGTCTTATGGATTTACTAAAGCAGTTGAAGATAGATGTCAGTATTTACTTAGTTTCTCAAAGATGACATTTCCACACCAATTAATGCGCGTTATCTTAGTAGAACAAATCTATCGCGCATTTCAAATATTGAAAGGACACCCTTATCACAAATGAAAAAGTACGTAATATGGGATTTTAACGGAACCATTTTAGATGATTTAGAGCTTTGTCTAGATTTATTGAATCAGATGTTAGCCCAACAATATAAACAACCGATAACGGTCGAAAACTATAAAGATATCTTCGGATTTCCAATCAAAGACTATTATCAAGAAGCAGGCATTTCATTTGAGAATATCTCATTTGATGCACTGTCTAATTGGTTTATTGAGTTATATCAACCTTTAAGTTTAAAAGAATCATTGCATAAAGATGTGATAGAGACCCTCAGTTACATAAAGTCACACGACATGAAAAATGTTTTATTGTCGGCATCTCAAACCGATAACTTGAAAGAACAAATTAAACATTTCAAGATTGAAAAGTACTTTGACTACGTGATTGGAACAGATAATGTCAAAGCAGTTGGTAAAGTTGAACGTGGTATTTCGTTTATGAACGACAACCAAATTAACAAAGATGAAGTCATCTATATTGGGGATACGATACACGATTATGAGGTTGCCAAGGCAATGGGAGTTGAAGTCGTTTTATTTGATGGAGGCCACCAAAGCAATAAGCGTTTAAATGCACTAAATGTGGATGTTATTCAAAGAATAAGTGATATAATTAAGTATATAAGTTAGTGAAAGGGGCAGTAATATGAAACTTCTTAGTGGATTTAAGGCTTTTATTAGTAGAGGTAACATTCTTGATTTAGCTATTGGGGTCATTATGGGTGGTGCTTTCGGTAAGATTGTGTCTTCAATGATTAATGACATTATTTTCCCTTTAATCGCTGCACTTGCTGGCGAAGCAGATTTCAAAGACTTGGTTTGGAACATTAGACAAATTGGTGTTAATGCAGACAACCAACCAATTTACGCATCTATGCGTTATGGTAACTTCATTCAAGTAACTTTTGAATTTTTAATTATCGCACTATTTATATATGTATTTATTGTCCAATTGGTTAAAGGACAAGCTAGAAAAGAACGCAAACTTCTTGAAGAAAAACAACGCCAAGAAGAACTTGAAAAAGCAAATCCAAAACCAGTGGTTGTACCAGAAGACATTCAACTACTTCAAGAAATTAGAGATTTATTAAAAAAAGAAAGCACTAAATAGTGCTTTTTAACTGTTAGGAGACAAAGATGATCGATTTTGATGCAATAAAGAATAAATTATATAATCAGGCTAGAGACTTAGAAGTTGCCATCTTCAACTATCACTTTATGGGAGATTCTAATGAGAATGCCATTATCTCATTGTCTTTATTTCAAAATGAAGATGGTGGGTTTCATGGGGTTGAACCAGACTTAACGAATCCCAACTCATCCCCTTTTCAAACGTCTGTTGCCCTTGAAGTATTGACTGATCTCGGTGTTAACGCCTCCAACTTAGATGAGTTTTCATCCCCGATGGTTGAAGAAGCTTTAAAGTATCTAGATCAAACCTTATTAAATGATCGCTGGCCAATTACGATTGAATCCAATAATGATTTTCCTTGTGCAGTTTGGTGGAAACATCCGAAAGAAACGACGCCTTATAATCCAACTGCTTCAATCTTGGCTTCGATATTGATTTTAACGCCCAAGAAAAGAGCTCTTTATAACAAAGCGTTCAATATCGCCAATAACCTTATAGAAGGATTTATGAATAACCCAACTAGTGAAAAACACGATCTAATTTGTATCGCTTATCTTTATCAAGTCATGAAAGACTTAGGGAACTACGAAACATTCAAAGACGTCCTATTTAATCAAATTAGAAACTCAATTACACCGGTAACCATGTGGGAAGGCTATGCTACCACGCCAATAGATTATCCACTAGAACCTTCAAACTATGGAATGGATATCGATTTAGTCAAAGCATCACTGGATTATCTAAAAAAGACTTTCAAAGGAAGTTATTGGGATATTACCTGGACATGGATGAATGACGATGAAGGGTTTGATGTTCAATCATTCAAATGGCATGGTATCGTTGCGATTAAGAATTTACGTTTTATTAAAGCATACGAAAGGTGTTGTAATTAAGGCTTTTCTATGATAATATTTTTAAAAAGAAGGCTTGATTAACAATGCTAAGTATCAGAAGAAGTATTTCCTATTACTATTATTATCTAGATTAAAGGAATGTAGTGCATTCCTTTTTATGCTGAATATAATAGGAAATGTACTAAATGATAACACACTATCCTTAGGACATTCCTAAGGATTTTTCTTTTTTACCCAGGAGGATATAACAATGATTGTACAAATGAAACCACAAGCAACAAGAACCGAATTTGATCGAATAACTGCATTTTTAATCCAAAAAGGTTTTGAGATAAAGGATGTCTCTTCTCAAAACATCATGGTTTTTGGGATTATTGGGGACACAAAGAGTCTAAATGCAACCGATTTAGAAGCCTTTGAAGGGGTATCTCAAGTCACGAGAGTATCTACACCTTATAAACTGGCATCTAGATCATTCAAGAAAACAGACTCAATCATCAAAATAAGAAATGGCCTGGAAATAGGTGGAGATAAATTTATAGTGATGGCTGGACCTTGTTCAGTAGAGTCCTATGAGAATACTTATGAAATTGCAAAACGTGCTAAAGCAAGTGGTGCAACCGTTTTAAGAGGTGGCGCATTTAAACCTAGAACAAGCCCTTATGCATTTCAAGGAATGGGAGTTGAAGGGCTAGAAATATTAAGAAAAGTCGCAGATGAGTTTGATATGGCAGTTGTATCGGAGATTATGAGTGAAGATATGATTGAGGCGTTTGAACCTTATGTCGATATTTATCAAATTGGGGCGCGTAATATGCAAAACTTTCATCTATTAAAACAAATAGGTGCGAGAACTCAAAAACCAATATTGCTAAAAAGAGGGTTATCATCAACCATTGAAGAATGGTTAATGAGCGCAGAATACATTATGGCAAGTGGGAACCCTAATGTTATTCTATGTGAAAGAGGCATACGTACATTTGAGAAGTATACTCGTAACACACTAGACATCAGTGCCGTTCTTGCGATTCAAGAGTTGTCTCATTTACCTGTCGTAATTGATCCTTCACATGCTGCTGGAAAATACTCAATGATTGAAAAGCTTTCTATGGCAAGTTTGGCTGTAGGTGCGGATGGAATCATCGTTGAAATACACCCTGATCCAGAACATGCCCTAAGTGACGGAGCTCAATCCTTAAAACTTGACAAGTTTGATCACATGATGGATTCTCTAAAAAAACTTGCCGAAGTGTTAGATAAAGAGATATAGTATGAAGGTATTTATCGCTGGATTAGGTCTGATTGGGGGCTCTTATGCCGAAGGGCTAACCAAGGCTGGACATGAAGTATATGGATATGATCCTCACGAGAAAACGATTGATTATGCGCTTAAACATCATTTCATCTTGAAGGCAGGATTAGAGTACATCAAAGACTCAGAAATGATAATCTTGGGTTTTTATCCAACAGATAATGTTGCTTTTATTAAAGAACACAGTCACCGATTACAAAATAACCAGATCATTACAGATGTATCTGGGATTAAAAAAGATATGACAAGGTCAATCGAAGAGATTCTTCCTAAAGGCGTTAAATACTGTAGTCATCATCCAATGGCCGGAAGAGAAAAAAGAGGCATAGAAAACGCGAGTTCTTTAATGTTTAAGAATGCCAACTTCATTATCACTCCGACAAAGCACTCAAGTGAAGATGCTATTCTCGCGATTCGGCAATTGGCCAATGATTTGGGGTTTAAACGGGTGAGTATCATCACACCAGAAGAACATGACGAATTGATTGGATATACCTCACAATTACCTCATGCGATGGCAGTTGCCTTAGTTAACTCAAACACACATGAGAAAACAGAGTCCTTTACAGGGGACTCCTATAGAGATTTAACTCGAATTGCCGTCATTAATGAATTGCTTTGGAGTGAACTATTCTTTGAGAACAAAGATAATTTATTACAAGCTATCAATGTATTCGAACAAGAACTAGACAAAATAAAAGAAGCAATCAGTAACAATGATCGAGAAGCATTAAAATCATTGTTCATCAAATCAACCCAAAGAAGGAGAGAGTTCAAATGATCATTAATATGCCAATTGAAACTGGATCTTATGACATTCATTTAGACTTTAATTCAATGAATGATCTAAAATCCTATACGAAGAATTATCAAGAAGTTTTTGTAATAACAGATGAGATTTTGTATCATATCCATGCAAAAAGACTTATAGAATCATTAGAAAAAGATCCTATTTTTGAAGTTGTCAAATCAGGTGAATCATCTAAATCGTTTATAACTTACGAGAGTGTTATTAATTCTTTAATTTCAAAAGGCATAAAAAGAAACAGCTTAATCATTGCATTTGGCGGTGGTGTTATCGGAGATTTGGCTGGTTTTGTATCAGCAACACTCTATAGAGGGATTGATTATATACAAATTCCAACCTCTTTATTAAGTATGATTGATTCAAGTATTGGCGGAAAAACCGGTATCAATACAAAACAGGGTAAGAATCTTGTGGGTGCATTTTATACACCAAAAGCTGTTATCATTGATCCTGTTTTTTTAGAAACACTTCCTGATAAAGAATACAAAAATGGTATGGCAGAAATTATTAAAGCAGCCATGATAAAAGATTCGATTTTATTCGAAAAACTAGAAAACAATTCCATTGGATTACTAGAAATGTTAGAACGAAGTATATTGGTCAAAAAACATATCGTTGACCTTGATCCTAAAGAAGAAAACTTGAGAATGTTACTGAATTTCGGGCATTCATTTGGGCATGCGATTGAACAAAAAAGTGGTTATACGACTCCCCATGGGTTCGCAGTAGCTGAAGGAATGGTTCTTGCCGTTAAGACGGGAATTAAACTAAACATTACGAATAAAATGGTTTTAAAACGAATGCATAACGTGATGGATAAATATGATCTTGGACAATTAAAAGAAGAACCGTTAAAACTAATAGATCAATTACTATTCGATAAAAAGTTTAAAAATGGTAAACTAAACTTAATTCTAGTAAAAGACATTGGCGATTCCATTATCTACCCAATTACGAAGGAGGAAATCTATGAATGTTATCATAAAGAAACCCATTAGTGGTGGAACATTAGATATGATTTCTTCAAAGTCTTTGACACACAGGGCATTAATTGCAGCAGCCCTTTCGAAAGGACAATCAAGAATTATTAAACCACTTCTATCTGAAGACACCTATGCGACAATAGATGTCTTAAGTAAGATGGGGATCAAGTTTCAAATCAACCAAGAAGAAATCATCGTTGATAGCAACGGTTTATCACTTCCAACTGAAACACTTAACTGTAATGAATCTGGTTCTACCTTGAGATTTCTAATCCCGATTGCCCTCTTAAATGAAGGCGAAGTCACGTTTGACGGTAAACCAGGGCTCCGTAAAAGACCACTTTCAGAGTACATTAGTCTTTTTAAGCAAATGGGACTTCAATATGAAGAGATTTCGGAAAATTTACCACTAAGAGTCAAAGGAAAAATCAAGTCTGGTGAATATCATATGAGAGGCGATATTTCCTCTCAATTTATCACTGGTTTGCTATTTGCTTTACCAATGGTAGATGGGGATTCGAAACTCATCATTGACACCCCAATCGAATCAAAGGATTATGTCTTAATGACGATATTTATTCTGAAGAAGTTTGGTATAGATATCATGGTTAAAAACAACATATTTTACATCAAAGGAAATCAAAGTTATCGTAAAAACGATTATGAGATTCCTGGCGATTTTTCACAAGCTGCATTCTTCTTGGCAGCAGGTGTTTTAGGGGCAAATATAGAACTTAAGCGGCTGGATATAAACACGCATCAAGCAGATGAAAGAATGATAGAATTCATCGAAAATATGAATGGAGACATAATGATTGGAAATGGCTCTATAACGGCCAAAAAATCTAAGACGATTGGTCAAATACATGATCTATCTCAATCTCCAGACATAGGTCCGATTTTGGCTTTATTATGCGCTTTATCAGAAGGTAAGTCAGAGATAATAAACGCGTCTAGACTTAGAATTAAAGAATCTGATCGAATTACTAGTATATCAACCGAACTTAGAAAACTTGGAGCAAAGATTACCGAGACTAAAGATGGTATGAAAATCCAAGGTGTTAAAACACTCAGATCATGTATGGATTTAGATTCTTGGAATGACCACAGAATCGTTATGACTCTTGCGATTGCCGCAATAAAAGTAGATGGTCCAATCCGTATTAAAAATGCAGAAGCCATCAACAAGTCTTATCCAACATTCTTTGAAGATTATCAAAAATTAGGTGGTGTGATTGAGTATGAATAAACTAGAAATAGCTCGAAAAAACATCGATGATATCGATATGAAAATGATGGAGTTATTCAAACAACGTATGAATGAAGTAGGTAGTGTCTTAGAATATAAGAAGGCCAATCATCTACCAGTTTTTGATGCAAAAAGAGAAGAAATGATTAAACAATCAAAAGGCCATTTGTTTAATGATGATAAACTTAAGCCTTATTATGATATGTTTTTTGAGGAACTCTTGAGAATATCAAGGAAGTTTCAAGAGGATCATTATGAGTAGATATGGTTTAGTTGGTAAAGACATTAGCTACTCATACTCAAAAAAGATTCATGAAAAAATAGGTGAGATTCTATCTTTAAGAATTAGCTATGACATATTGGATTCTAAAGATTTATTGGAAGTATCTTCTCATGTTAATCAACTCAGAAACGGACACTATAAAGGGTTGAATGTTACCATTCCTTACAAAGAGTCAATTATTGACTTTTGTGATGAACTTACTGAGCATGCCCGAAAAATCAATGCAGTTAACACGCTTTATATGAAAGAAGAAAAACTGATTGGTGATAACACCGATTACATTGGTTTTAAGGCTATTCTAGACTACTATCACATTAATCTAAATAATCAGGTAGTGTATGTTTTAGGATCTGGCGGTGCTTCAAAGGCAGTATGCTACGCACTCAATCAAGTTGGTGCGAAATCTGTTATTATATCAAGAAATGAACACCCATCCACAAATCAACTTACAAAGTCCTATGCGTTCTTGGATAAGCTAGAAAAGATTCATTGTATCGTCAACACAACACCTGTAGGCACAACCCCAAACGTTAATCAAATGCCAGTTTCAAACAGTGTAGCTTCAAAAACAAATATTGTGATAGACCTAATTTACAATCCTCGTGAAACACTATTGATGAAAATGGTTAACTTCGGAATCAATGGATCTATCATGTTAATTGGACAAGCACTCAAAGCTCAAATACTATGGAATGATTTAAAGATTCCTGAACCAAATGTATTATATGAAAGATTGTTGGAGGTAATAGAATGAATCAATTTGGCAATTTATTTAGGATAAGTATCTATGGTGAAAGTCACCAAAGTGCGATTGGTGTTATAATCGATGGGATGAAACCTGGCGTTCTTTTTGATGAGTCGTTACTCTTAAATGATCTACAAAGAAGAAAAGCTGGTGCGGTCGGCACTACCCTTAGAGTTGAAGATGATAACCCGGTTATTACATCAGGAATCTTAAATGGATATACGACTGGGTCACCGATTCACGTTATGTTTGAAAACATGAATAAACGTAGCGAGGACTATAAAAACTTATTAACCCAACCAAGACCTGGTCATGCTGATTTTGTCGCATATAATAAATACAAAGGCTTCAATGATAATAGAGGTGGCGGACACTTCTCAGGACGTCTTACAACTACGATTGTTGCTGCCGGAGCGTTTGCCAAAATGCTTACTAACCATCAGATTGAATCCAAGTTAATTCAAGTAGGAGACTTAACAGACCTTAATGGATTGGACAGTTATCTAAAAGAGATTAGTGAATCATTTGATTCAGTTGGTGGCATTATTGAAATCACTGTGAAGAATCCAGAAATTGGTTTAGGTGAGCCGTTTTTTGATTCAGTAGAATCCAAAATAAGCCATATGTTATTTTCAATACCAGCAGTAAAAGGTGTAGAGTTTGGTGTTGGATTTAAAGGGATAACCTTAAAGGGATCAGAGTTTAATGATTTGATTATCGATGAAAAAGGAAAAACAATCACCAATCATAACGGTGGAATTAATGGTGGGATTACAAACGGGAACGATATCGTACTTAGAGTCTTTATCAAACCAGCAAGTTCAATCTTTTTACCTCAGGAAACCTTTGACTTTGAGTCTAAGCAAATCAAAACTTTACAAATCAAAGGCAGACATGACGCCTGTATTGCGAGACGTGCATTAGTGGTGATTGAAGCTGCTTGTGCAATAGCACTCGCTGATCTATACTTAGAAAAACAATCTAGAGAATAATGGATGATTCCTTAAATGGAAACATCCTTTTTTTCAAATCATGAAAAAATGTTATAATACCTTTACAAGGTGTTATATATGACAAATATCATACAAGTTAAAGGGGTAGGAAAACAACTCCAATTAGAATTTAATCATAATGGAATATTCACGACCTATGACTTGGTAACGAGGTATCCAAAAAAGTACGAATCCTTTACTGAGGATTCTTTACTGTTGGCTGTAGATAAATCCATTATTACAGTTAAGGGCACCTTGGTATCTATCCCAAAAATAGTCAACCATAGAGGATCATTAAAAAGCCTTCATTTTGAATTATTGGTTGAACATGAAATCGTAAAAGTTGTCGCTTTTAGAAGAGAATACCTGAAAGATCAACTGATAGAAAACATGGAGTTAACAGTTAAAGGTAAGTTTGAGAAAAAGAAGAAACTTATCACAGCTTCACAAATACTTACAAAAAAGATGGAGACAGAGTTTAAACCAGTTTATGGGCTTGAAGGGATTTATGATACCGTAGTCTCCAAAATAATATCGAATATTTTCGCCTATCAACAAGTAGATATTTATGAAACATTGCCACCACAACTCATAGAAAAACATCATTTAATTAATCGTAAAGATATGATTGAATTGATCCATAAACCAAAATCTGAACAAGACATAAAAAAGTGTTATACCAGACTTAAATATGAAGAAGCTCTAGCCTTTCAATATGATTTAATGAGACAAAGATTAGAATTGGAAAACGACTCGAAAGCGATAAAACACTATGATCTTTCTCAAGTCAAATCATTTATTAAAGATATCCCATTTGAGTTAACCCAAGATCAAAAAGACGCGGTTAATGATATTTTTAGAGACTTTAAGAAACCTCATCCAACAAAAAGACTCATTCAAGGTGATGTTGGTTCTGGTAAGACGATTGTCGTTGGGATTGCTGTTATGGGCGCTAAAACCAGTGGGTTTCAAAGTGCATTGATGGCGCCTACAGAATTATTAGCATTCCAACACTATGAGTTTTTCAAGTCGACTTTTAAAGATATGAAAGTCGGTTTGTTGACAGGTTCAACCAAGGATAAAAAACAACTTAAAGAAGACTTAAAAGCAGGAAAAATCGATTTCTTAATTGGGACACATGCACTGGTTGAAGAAGATGTCGTTTTCCATAATTTAGGCTTTGTGATTATTGATGAACAACACCGTTTTGGCGTAGAAACCAGAGAAACACTTAAAGATAAAGGTAATGCTGATGTCGTTTATCTAACGGCAACACCTATTCCAAGAACACTTGCGATTGTACTTTTTGGCGATATGGAAATATCCGTCATTAAGGAAAAGCCACAAGGCAGAAAAGAAATAATCACTAGGTACTTTTCAGGTACACAGGAGCATGCAGTGTTTGAACATGTCAAAAAAGAACTTAATCTTGGTCATAAAGCGTATTTTATTGCACCATCCATTGATGCCTTAGAACGTGGAGAAACCGTGCTTAGTTTATATGAAAGAGCCTCTGCAGTCTTTAAAGAACACGATGTCTATTTATTGCATGGCAAGCTCTCGTCAAAAGAAAAAAATGATACACTGGACTCTTTCGCTAATTCAAAAGGTGGAATACTTGTATCCACAACTGTTGTTGAAGTAGGATTGGATATTAAAGACGCAACCATGATGGTTATTTTTGATGGAGAGTATTTTGGTCTTAGCCAACTTCACCAATTAAGAGGACGGGTTGGAAGAAGCGATCTTCAAAGTTACTGTTATGTACTTTCAAAAGATTCAGACATCGAAAGACTTAGTTTGTTCTCAAAAACTACCGATGGATTTATGTTATCAGAATACGATTTGAAACAACGAGGACCAGGAGAGTTTTTAGGGGTAAGACAAAGTGGTATTTTGAGATTTGATTATGCGAATATTACCGATGATTTTGATCTATTTACTAAGGCAAAACTTGACGCATATACCATATTGAAAACTAAAACATTGGACTCGTATTACAGGAAAATAAACGGACTAAAACCTTAATGCTTTGAACATGAAATTAACATTAAGATATGTCTTAATGTATGATATAATGAATAAAAATGGAGGATACTATGATTAAAATAGCGATAGATGCCATGGGAGGCGACAACGCCCCAATTGAGATTGTAAAAGGGTGTGAACTTGCTTTAAGTAAGTTTGACGATATTGAACTTGTTCTTTATGGAGATGAACAAGAGATTAAGAAACATTTAAAGAGTGATAATAGAGTAAAGATTGTTCATACGACACAAGTGATAGACATGGGTATTAAAGACCCTGTTTCTGCGATTAGATCCATGAAAGACGCATCTTTAGTTAAAGCTATGCGTTCGGTTAAAGAAGGTCAAGAACAAGCAGTTGTTAGCGCAGGGCCAACACAAGCCTTAATCGTTGGTGCCCATCTAATCATTAAAAGAATGGAAAAAATGCACCGCGTAGCACTTGCTCCAATTATTCCATCTCTAGACCAAAAAGGCAGGATTTTACTGGATGTTGGGGCTAATATTGAACTTAGACCTGAACATATGCTTGAACTTGCTATTTATGCGACTGTGACGGCAAAGTCCTATTTAGGTATAGATAATCCAACAGTTGCTTTAATGAATATTGGAACAGAAGAAGGTAAGGGTAGAGAACTTGAAAAAGAAACCTTTAAACTTCTTAAAGAATCCCCTATAATTAACTTTCTTGGAAACATCGAAGGTAAAGAAATTATGTCCACCACTGCTAATATTATCCTTACAGATGGGTATACAGGTAACATAATGATGAAAACCATTGAAGGAACAGCTAAAGCAATGGGGAGCATGCTAAAAGAAGAAATTAAGTCTTCAATCGGTGGTAAAATTGGATACTTATTCATGAAAAAGAATTTGAAGAGATTCCAAAAACGTATGGATGCTTCAGAGATTGGTGGAGCCATGATTTTTGGTATCAATGCACCAGTCATAAAGGCACATGGATCGTCTAATGCATATGCGTTCTCTAACGCAATTAGACAAGCGAGATTGTTCGTCAAAAACGAAATTGTCGCGAAGGTTAGCGATGCATTAAAAGACATTGAATTTATAGAAAGTAGTGAGTAACATTAAGACATTAGAGAATATTTTGGGCGTTGAGTTCAAAGATAAAGAGTTATTAAAACAAGCAATAACGCATTCTACATATGCAAATGAAAATAATTGCCCAAATAATGAGCGACTTGAGTTTTTAGGAGACGCTGTTATCGGATTATTAATGGGAGAACTTTTGTTTAAAAAAGGAATTCCAACTGAAGGAGAAATGTCAAAGAAAAGAGCACAAGCTGTATGCGAAGAAGCATTATATCAATATTCTGTTCAAATCGGACTACCTAGTTTTCTTTTATTAGGAAAAGGTGGAGAATTATCGAATGGACGAGATACCCCTTCCATAGTATCGAATGCATTTGAAGCCATTTTTGGGGCTGTGTATTTAGAAAAAGGTTTTAATGAAGCGAAAAAACTTTTCGCTCGTATCGTTGTGCCTTATTTAGATCAAGTACTAGACATTAAAGATTATAAGTCCACTTTACAAGAGTTGGTTCAAACAGATAGAAGAAACATCTCTTATTACTTAGAGAATCAATCAGGCCCATCACACGACAGGGTTTTCACTGTCAGTGTTAGAATGGATGACATTATTCTCGGGTTAGGAAAAGGTAAGAGCAAAAAAGAAGCTGAGCAAAATGCAGCTAAAGAAGCGTTAAGTCGCCTTGCAAAGGAGTAACCATGCTTAAAAGATTAATCGAAGATGGGTACTTAAATGCCCATAAACTTTTATTGAAAGAACAAACACGTCTAGGAGTATCTCCAGATGAAATAGTGATATTATCTGCACTTATTACTTTGCTTGAAAAGAAAAAATTAAACGTTTCTGTGCAAGCTTTAGCCAAACTGACCAACCTAAACACACAAAGAACAGGTGAAGTGTTCAATCACTTAATCGAAAGAAACCTAGTGCATACAGAACTTGAATTGAAGTCTGATGGAAAAGAAAAAGAGGTATTCTCTTTAGATCCATTATTCACTAAAATTGAAGAACTGTTTAAAGCAGACATCCAAATCGTAAATCAATCCAAACAAGAAAAAGACATTCAATTAATCATTCAACAAATCGAAGAAACTTTCAAGAAATCTGTAACACCTTTTGATTTAGAAATGATTAAAGAATGGTTTATTGAAGGCTTTACAAAAGAAGAGATGGATAAAGCACTTGAAACATGCAGAAACCACAACCGAAAAACAACCAACTATATGGACCGTGTATTAAGAAGTAAGGATGAGTTCAAAGAAGAAATCAATGAGTCGAAAAAAGAAACAATTCATAAACTAATTAGAGGCATAAGATGAATATAGAGTTTTTCTTAAGCACGCTTAATGAGATGTTTCCAAATGCAAAAGCTGAACTCGATTATACTAACCCATTTGAACTATTGATCGCAGTTGTTTTATCTGCCCAAACAACAGACAAAGCAGTTAACAAAGTTACGAAAACGCTATTTGAAGCATATCAGACGCCTGAGGCTTTAAGTAAAGCAACACAAGAAGATGTGGAATCGCATATAAAAACAATCGGTCTATACCGAAATAAAGCGAAAAACATCATTGAGCTAGCAAGAATTCTATATGAATCCTATGATTCACAAGTTCCAAACAAAAGGGCAGACTTAGAATCATTACCCGGTGTTGGTAGAAAAACTGCAAATGTCGTATTATCTAATGCCTTTGATATTCCAGCACTTGCAGTAGATACTCACGTAGCTAGAATTTCAGTGCGATTAGGACTTGCCAAGAAAATGGACAATGTTCTCCAAATTGAACAAAAACTTAATCGGAAAATACCAAGAAGTTCGTGGTTAAAAGTACACCACCAAATGATTTTTTTTGGACGATATCATTGTTTGGCAAAAAATCCTAAATGCGATGACTGCCCGTTTTTCAAGGATTGTAAGTACGAATTTAAGGTAAAAAAATAATATAGAGTAATTTCGTTTCAGAAATTACTTTTTTTATGAAAAAAAATATTTTTGTTATTCACTCTTATCATGTACAATGTTTGTTGGATTAATAGAAAGGGATAATAACAATACATGAAACCAAATCACAAATTAAACGAAATAAGGAACTCCTTGAAGAAAGAGTATGATCCAAAACCGATGATTGGAACCACATTAAAGTATCATAGGATTAAACAAAAGAAAACACTAGAGTACATTAGTAAGAAAACTAAAATGTCCATCTCTTATTTGAGTAAGCTGGAAAATAACATCATTCAAGTTACTCATAAAAATGGTAAACGAATTGTTAATGAGTTATCAATTAATGAGGATGTACTTTTAATTAACCAAAACATGTCTTATTGGTATGATGAGCTACTTAGCGTCGTATTGAAAACCAAAGAGGATTATTCTGACCTACTCGACTTAATCGACTCGAGAGATGATTTTCAAGCCAAACTCATAGATTTTACTTTAAGAATTATCAACAAAGAAATTCATGGATCAGAAATGCATGTGACATTACTCTTAAACCAAATTGATAAAATGAAAGCCATTGAAAGTAGTATACTAATGATGACTTTTGCTCACTATTCTTATATCACAGAAGATTATACATCTGCTGTAAATTACCTAGATTTGATGAAAGAAACCCCTGTTGAGAATTCGAAGCTTCAAATATGGATTAAAGTCATGGAGTATAAACTCGCATTGTTAAGTGGGAATTTCACTTTTATAGAAAAAAAATACGAAGAAACAACGTTACTACTTCGAAAGCACAAACTTGAACACTTCGTAAAAGAGATTGATGCGGACTTTCTAGCTTATGGGCAGTTTATTGCGCCACCGGACTATTTTCTCAAATTAGAAAAGGTGAGTGAATGTCACTCAATTCGATCAATGGGCTATCTCAATAAGTTGTGTTATAACAGCGATCAGTCCATTGTTGACATGATTATTCTGGATGATCAAGCATCAGCTTTTGTCAAATCGATTGCATTTTGGATTATTGAAGATAAAGCCAATTTTGAACACGCCTTCAATCAAATTGATAAGACTAAACTACATAGGATTGAAACACACATTTTAGACTATCTTCATAAAACGAAAGATAACCCGGACTGCATACATACCTTAAGAAATATTGTTTTTATAGATAAGTTTGTGATGAATAATCATATCCTAATTCACTTTTATGGATATATACTGGCTTCTAAATATGCTAAAATCCATAAATATAAAGACGCTGTCAAAGTAACAGAGTATATATCAGAGCGAAAAAAATACATTAAAGAAAACTACTATTGGTCATAGAAAATCGCATTAATAAGGAAATATAGCGGAAAAAAACGTGCACCTTGCACATTGACTTTCACATCTCTTTTTAGTACAATTATTAGTTGAACGTAAGGAGGGCATAGTATGCGTTTTAAACAGTTATTATCCGTTTCAAAAGGCTTTTATCCAGTACTGTTTTTGATTATCATATTCGTAGTACTGAATAGATTAACCTATTCGTATGTGCCTTTGTTCACACAATATATCATCGATATTCTAGATGTTGGTACCTCTACTGCCAATTTTCCTTCGTTCATCACAGATATATTTAAGTTGAGCAATGACAAGAAAACAATTATTTTAATTGTTGCAAGTTCATTAGTTTTCTATCAACTTCTACGTTTTACGATGGTCTTTATGGAAGACTACTTAAGAGGACGTTTGACAGAAAACATTAGTGAAAAATTAAGAAACCGCTTATATAATCATATTCAATCTCTTGATTATACGTATCATAATAATGCGGACACTGGAGATTTAGTTCAAAGAGTTACATCCGATATCGAGGCAATGAGTAACTTTGTCTCAAACAGAATTCCTGAATTTTTCAGACTATTTGCTACAGTTATATTTGGGGCAGTACAAATCTTTGTAATTAGCCCAACCATGGTATTGGTTGCACTTTCAATGGTACCAATCTCTGCGATAGCCTCTGTGTGGTTTTTCAAAAAAGTTGATAAATCATTCAAGGTCATTGAAGAAACTGAGTCTGGAATGATGACAGTTATTCAAGAAAACCTTTCAGGTTCAAAAATCGTTAGAGCGTTTGCCAATGAATCTTTTGAAATCGAAAAATTAGAAAAAAAGAATAAAAAATATAGCGATGAATATCTTAAGTTCCAATCTATTTCCTCAAAATACTGGGGATTCTCAGACACAATAGCAATGCTACAGTATTTAGTTACCATCATGATCGGTGTTATTTTTGTTAGAAATAACGGCGACATAACTGGTGGACAAATTATTGCAGTATTAATGTTACTCGGAATGTTAATATGGCCAATTAGAGGTCTTGGAAGAATGATTGGTGATTTTGGACGCGCCTTAGTTTCTACTCAAAGAATTTTTGAAATCCTTGAGAAGAAAAGCGAGTTCGAAGTTAATGGAACACTCACACCAGAGATTAAGGGGAAAATCGAATTCAAAGATGTACATTTCCAATTCCCTGACGGCAAAAATAGCCTATTGAATGGTGTAAGCTTCAAGGTTGAAGCTGGACAAACTGTCGCGATTATTGGTCGCACAGGTAGCGGTAAGACAACCATCATTAATTTGTTGTCAAGAATGCTTGAAACCTCGTCAGGGGACATATTTATTGACGATGTAAATATCAAGAATATAGAAAAACATTACTTGAGAAAACAGATGGGGATTGTTTTACAAGAACCGTTTTTATTCTCAAAAACTGTTTATGATAACATTGCAATCTCAAATCCAACCGTTGACAGAGATAACGTTTTAAAAGCGGCACAAATCGCGGCTATTGAAAAAGACATCTCTTCATTTGAAAAAGGGTATGACACCATTGTTGGTGAAAGAGGAACAACGTTGTCAGGTGGCCAAAAACAACGCGTTGCCATTGCCAGAATCTTGATTGATAATAAACCTATTTTAGTATTTGACGACTCATTATCAGCTGTTGACACTGAAACTGATATGATGATCAGAAATGCGTTAAATGACCGAGATTCTAAATCGACAACAGTTATTATTACACATCGTATCACAACTGCTAAACAAGCAGACGTGATCGTTGTTCTTGAAGAAGGTAAGATATCAGATATTGGTGTTCACGAAACACTTTCGAAGAAACCGGGACTATATCAAAAACTATGGGAAATCCAAGGTCAACTAGAAGCTGAATTTATGCAATTGATAGAGGAGGCGAAATAATGAACTTTGAAGAACAAGAGTTTAAAGAAGAAAAAGTGAACTTCAACACTTGGAAAAAAATATTAAAGACCGTTCTAAAGTCTAAGAAAAATGTCACGTTGCTTATTATATTTGTAGTAGGTCTAGCGTTATTAGAATCACTAACACCGCTACTGAATAAATACGCTATTGACACTTTCTTCAAGGCTAAAGAATTTGATACATTCGTTCCGTTTGTAATTATTAACATTGTAATAGCAGTTTTATTTGGATTCACTATTTGGGGATTCATATATCAAGCAGGGAAAATCGAAGTTTCAGTAAACTACGAACTTCGTAAACAATCATTTGAAACCCTACAAAGATTATCATTCTCCTATTTTGATAAAACCCCTCAGGGGTGGGTTATGGCGAGAATGACTTCTGACTCAAGAAGATTAGCGAATATCATTTCATGGGGATTAGTTGACTTCTTATGGAGTGGAATGATTATGCTCGTAATCCTTGTGATTATGTTCATAATGAACGTTAAACTGGCTTTAATAGTGACTTTAACCATTCCTGTGATGGCAGTTACTGCTATCTATTTTAGAAGAAAAATCTTATTAGGCTATCGTGAATCAAGAAAAATAAACTCTCAGGTCACCGCTTCCTATAACGAATCATTCATGGGCGCAAAAACTACTAAGAGTCTAGCGATTGAGAAAGAAAACTCGCTTGAGTTCATGGAAAAAACACACAGTTTAAAACGCGCAAGCATGCGTGCAATTCTCTTTAGTGCAATATTCTCACCAATCATGTTAATGATCTCATACATTGTTATTGGCGTGATCTCATATGAAGGTGGATCAGATGTACTTGGTGTGGTTATTAGTGTGGGCACACTATACGCGTTTGTAGAATACACAATTAGGTTTTTCGATCCAATTATGCAAATCGCGCGTATTTTAGCTCAGTTTCAGCAAGCACAAGCTTCAGCTGAACGTGTCATTCAGTTAATTGAGACAAAACCAGAAATTCATGATACAGATGAAGTAATTGAAAAGTATGGTGACTTATTAAGTCCGAAATATGAAAACTGGGAACCGATTGTTGGCGATGTGTCATTTAATAATGTTACATTCCAATACATTGATAACGAAGTCATCTTAGACAATTTTAACCTTAAGGTTAAAGCTGGAACATCTGTTGCACTTGTAGGTCATACAGGTAGCGGTAAGACTACCATTATTAACTTGTTATCAAGATTTTATGAACCAACAAAAGGCGAAATCTTAATCGACAACAAGAACTATAAGGAACGCAGCCTTCATTGGTTGCACAAACGATTGGGTTATGTACTCCAATCACCTCATCTATTCTCAGGAACTGTCATGGAAAACATCCGTTACGGTAAGTTAGATGCAACGGATGAAGAAGTGATTAATGCTGCTAAAGCAATTGGTGCAGATGGTTTTATTAAAGAAATGGAAAAAGGGTATCAAAGTGAAGTCGGTGAAGGTGGTAACAAGCTTTCAATCGGACAAAAACAATTGTTATCGTTTGCCCGAGCCATTCTTGCAGATCCAAGAATATTGATTCTGGACGAAGCTACTTCATCCATCGATTCAGAAAGCGAACGTGTTATTCAAAAAGCAACCGACACTTTACTGAAAGATAGAACATCATTTATCGTAGCTCATAGATTAAGTACGATTGTCAATAGTGATTTGATTGTCTATCTATCGAGTGGTAAGATCATTGAACAAGGAACTCATAAAGAATTGCTTGCTAAACGTGGTGCATATTTTGAACTTTATAAGAGACAATTCTTAACCGAACGCGAACAACAAATCGAAAAACACATTTAGACGGATAAACACTCAAACTAATCATTTGAGTGTTTTTTTTCTAGAGTAAAATAGGTAACAGTCCGGTATATATTAATTGGGTGATAGGATGATTAAACTTTTTATTGCATTAATATTTTTACCGATTTTTACAATGAATGATAACATTAAAAGTGGTATATTCATATGGAATAATACGACCATTGAAGTGCCACTTAATGCGGATTTAACGCCATATTTAGATATTCCATATGCTAGTTTAGCAGAAGGATATGAGGACAACTCTATTTGGTATGAAAAAAACGGTGTTAACTATACGTTTGTATCAACCATCAATACTAGTATTGTAAAATCTTATAAACTCTATTTTCGAGTACATTCTCCGAAATACAAAAAATCTAGTACTGTTGAGATAACCATCAAAATAGTAGATAACGTTCCACCTAAAATAATCAAGATGAATCCAGTTGAAGTTCCTGTAGGTATAAAAAGCATTGACTATAAGAAAAGCATTTCGTATGAAGATAACTATGATTCATTAGCGGATTTAACGCTTATTGTTATGGACGAACATGTCAATCTGAATAGAGTAGGGAACTATCCAGTTTGGATTAAGCTTGTAGACTTGTCATTGAATGAAACCATTAGCGAAATCACAGTCGAAGTTAAGGATTATTTAAACCCAACCGTTACCGAGATTAAAAATCCAGTTTTAAACATTGGTGAAGATCATAATTTAATGACGTTTTATTCTATCCAAGATAACTACACAGTCTCATTAGAGATTAATATAGATGACTCATTGGTAGATTATACTAGTGTAGGAAAGTATCCTTTTAGTATACAGGTAGTAGATTCGTCTGGGAATTCAACTCTATATGAATCTTTTGTTGAAATTATGGACAATGAAGCGCCATTAATCTTCTTTTCTTCTGGAAGTCAATCTATCGTTCTCGATACATTCTTTGACCCGAAAAGTATAATTCTCAAGGTCTCGGATAACCATTCAAAATTAACTAAAGAGGACGTCATAATCGAAACCGACTTAGATACCAAAAAAGTAGGGTATTATGATGTGGTTTACACATTAATGGATCACTCAAACAATAAAAGTGAGTATATCATTGAATTATCAGTAGTAGACAAGGAAAAACCATCTGTCTCTTCTGATAAGCTCGTATCTAGTACCGTTGACATCGATCTTCTAAAAGGGGTTACTTGCATAGATAATACCGGATTTTGTGAGATTAGATTGGTCGAACATAACATCGAGGACGAAGAAGGAATATATCAAGCCTTATATTTAGTGGTAGACAAATATGGTAACCACACCTACCATACTAGAACCATTGAGATCCAAAAAGGCATAACAACATCAACAAATAGTCATAGTTACGGGGCTGTTATCATTCTAGGACTTTCAGTTCTCGGCATTCTTTATTTTGGGTTAAGCTACTATATGAAAAGAAAACAACACTAAGTAACATGCCGGTAAAAAAAGGGTGATATCTATGATATACTTTTTAATAGGAAGTGATTAAATGGTTGGTTTCTTAAATCTTCAAACTGAATATAGTCTGCTTAGGTCTACTGTTAAACTAAACTCGATTATAGATGAAGCGATTAAGGGTGGTTATGATACTATTTTTGTCAGTGATGATAATAATTTGTACGCTGCCTATAAGCTGTTCAAACTTGCTAAGAACCGAATAAAAGCCGTTTTGGGCATGAGGATATCTGTATATAATAGCGAGACTTTTACGCTTAATGCATATGTCTTAAACTCAGTTGGATATCAAAACCTTGTTGTTATAACCAGTCTCATCAATTTGTCTAAAGATAAACACATCTTGATGAATGACTTGGTTAAATATCAAGAAGGTCTTTTATTTGTCTCTTCAGGAATGGATTCAGATATCAATAAAGCTTTATACAAAAACCAATACGATCAAGCCTTAGAACTTGTATATAGTTACAAACAAAAATTAGCAAGCTTTTATATAGGCTTGTCACTTCAAACATTAAAAGAAGAAATGGTGATTGCACCATTGCTTAAGAAAATCTCATCTGAAACAGGTGTTAAACTATTACCGTTTCATAAAACCTGTTATATGCCTCGTGATGAACACGCATATGACGCACTAATCAAAATTGATAATAACTTAAATACACGATTGGATGATGCCGATTTAAGTTTCAAAAACAAAGATGAACTCATCAGACTTTTTTCCGAATATCCAGTAGTATTTATGAACTTAGAAGAAGCCTTCTCAAATGCTATTTTCCAATTTCAGTTTGAGCCTTTCAAACTCCCGAAAGTTAATGAAGATGAAGCTTTTAATTCTAAAGATTACCTAATGGATCTTTGTATTGTTGGGTTGAATAAACGCATTAAACAAGAAGGCATAAAAGATTTAAAAACTTACCAGGAACGGTTGTTATTTGAACTCACTGTCATCGACAAGATGGGGTATAATGATTACTTTTTGGTTGTTTGGGACTTCGTGAAATATGCTAAAACCCATGACATAATGGTAGGGCCTGGTAGAGGCTCCGCAGCTGGGTCATTGGTTTCTTATTGTCTTGGAATCACAAATGTAGATCCGATAAAATACGGACTTCTTTTTGAGAGGTTTTTAAATCCTGAAAGAATTAGCATGCCTGATATCGATTTAGACTTTCCAGATACTAGAAGAGATGAGGTCATTCAATATGTGGCCGAAAAGTATGGGAAGCGTAGAGTAATATCAATCACAACTTTTCAAACCCTCCAAGTTAAGAGTTCGATTAGAGATATTTGTCGTACACAAGAACTAAGTGTTGCAGATACTAATAGAATCGTTAAACAAGCAACCAGTGCTTATGATATTACAGACCCTAAGACACTTGAACTGCTTGAACTTGCTAAGCAAATAGAAGGATTGCCGAGACAAACAGGCACACATGCTGCAGGGATTATTTTGTCCAACGAAGATTTATCACGGATTATTCCTTTTCAAGAAGGAGCTTCAAATCTATATCAAAGTCAATTTGAGGCAAGCGATCTTGAGTCATTAGGCCTTTTAAAGATTGACTTCTTAGGCATTAGAAACTTAAGCATCATCCAAGAAGTGTTGAAGATGCTCTCATCACGCGGTACCCACATCGATTTGAATAAAATCCCATACGACGATTCTAAGACGTATGAGTTATTGAGTAGAGCGGATACGCAAGGGGTGTTTCAATTAGAATCACCTGGGATGCGTCGCGTTCTAACTAAACTTAAACCAAACATTTTTGAAGATTTAGTTGCAATCCTTGCGTTATTTAGACCAGGTCCAATGGATAATATTGATGTCTATATCGAAAGAAGAAATGGCCAGAAATATGCCTATGTAGATCCTTCGTTAGAAGATATTTTAAAACCAACCTATGGAATCATTATTTATCAAGAGCAAATCATGCAAATTGCCAGCAAGTTTGCGAATTATTCGCTTGCTGAAGCAGATTTATTAAGGCGTGGTGTATCTAAAAAGGATCATGATATCTTAGAAAATGAACGTAAAAAGTTTGTTTCAAAAGCAGTCACCAATGGCAAAACCGCTGAATTAGCTGAAAAGATTTATGATTATATCGTTAAGTTCGCAGATTATGGCTTCAACCGTAGCCATTCAGTATCCTATGCGATCGTAGCTTATCAAATGGCCTATTTAAAAGCCAATTACTTTGATGCTTTTATGACGGTATTATTATCTAGTGTTGCGTCTAATATTGATCAAGTAACACAATACATAAGCCAACTCAAAAAAGCAAACATAAAGGTATTACCACCAGACATTAACCAGTCAGATTTCACATTTAAGTGGACCGAAAAAGGGATTATTTATCCTTTGATTTCGATTAAAAACATCGGGACACAAACTGTAAATAAGATTAAAGAAGAAAGAGAAAAAAGTCCTTTCAAGGACTATGATGATTTTAAGAACAGGTTAAGAACAGAACTGTCCGAACGCGTACTTGAAGCTTTGATATTTAGTAGTGCTCTAGATGGGTTTAATCTAAATAAACGTACATTATTTGAGAAACGTAACACGGTGGTTCAAGCTTATGAACTTTTTGTCTCAGATATTGTTGAGAAGAAATTCGATGAATATGACTTGAAAACGTTAATTGAAAAAGAGAAGATGGTCCTAGGCTTTAACCTGTCAATGACACCAATTAGTGCCTATAAGAACTATATTATCGAACATAAAATTGATGTCTTAAGTGAGTTAACGAAGTACTCAAAGAAAACCATCGGAATGATTAGTAAGATTACAGTCATCAAAACCAAGCAAAATCAACAAATGGCCTTTATCGAAGTTTATGATGGGCATACATCAATGGAGATGACGGTCTTCTCGAGTACTTATAGCGAGTATAAAGAGTTGATGGATACTACCTCGATTTTTGAATTTGACATCAGAAGCAATGATTTTGATGGACTAAAATTCATCGTAAGCAAAATGGAGAAACTAAAATGATTATTCAAATGAGTTCAAACAATTACATGGAATTATTCATTCAAGACGATACAACTAGACCAATCGTTTTGATTGCGCCAGGTGGAGGTTATCAAAGAACGTCGCCTCGTGAGGCCAATCCAATTAAGGACAAACTGGTTCAAGAGGGGTATCATGTAGGAATCATTTATTATCGACAATCCATCTTAGTTAAAGAAGATGTCGTTGATGAGTTGGTTTCTTTTTATCAATATATACTAGAGAGTACACATCCAATTGACAAAAAGAAAATCATCTTAATGGGATTCTCAAGTGGTGGTCATTACATTGCAAAACTAGGATTAACTTATCAACACTATCAACTGCAAGCACCTTATGCGATGATACTCTGTTATCCAGTGATCACGGGCGAAGAACACATTGCGCATGAGGATTCTATTAAGCGACTGTATGGAGAAATCAATGAAAAAACTAGGGCATTATTTTCACTCGAAAAAAGAGTAACAAAGTATGCGCCACCTACATTCTTATTTCATACACTTAATGATACGGCAGTCCCTGTTGAAAACTCTCTGAAGCTCTTTAATGCTCTAAAGAAGAACGAAATTCTTACGGATTTACATATATTTAACCAAGGTGTGCATGGCATATCCTTAGGCACTAAAGAGGTTAAGAAGGACGAAGATGATCCAAATCGATTTGAGTTAGAAAACCTTCACAATCAAAACTGGTTTAACTTAGCGATGTCTTTTTTGAGACAGTTACCGTTTAATATTCATAATAACAAATAATCAAATCCCCACCTCGTATAGTAGGTTGGGGATTTTTACTATAATAAAAACAAGGATATTTTTTAGATATCCTTGCCTATTATTAAAGTTATTTCAGTTATTTTTTTTCAACAAACACTTTTTTAAGTTTTGCGAAACGTGGAAGACCGTCTTCAAGTGGTGCTTTGTCATCGCCTTGAATTAATGGCAATGCGTAGTCAACAAATTCTTGAGTTAAGCCTTGGCCGTTTGGTAAAATCCATTCAGCTGGGACTTTCTTCTCAGTGTTTGCTGCCTTAGATAATGAAACAAGTTTGTATTTGATCTTGTATGGGTTTGAAGATACTCTTTCGAATCCAACCATTTTGTCAGTTGTTCCGTTAACAGCAGCTCTAACTGCTTTAACCCCAGCCATAAACGCTTCTTTAACGTCTACTTTTGAAGCTAAGTGTGCAGCACTTCTTTGTAATAATGAGAACTCGATAGAACGAACTTTAACATTGAGTTTTTCTTTGATTTGATCAGCTAAAATCGAAGCAGTTCCACCTAATTGTGCATGTCCAAATGAGTCAGTTGATAGACTTGAGTAATGTTCTGGAACATACTTGCCATCTTTGTCTTTAATACCTTCTGATACAACAACGATGACTTTACCTTTAGCTTTTAAAGTGTTTTCAACGTCAACGAAGAATTGGTCGTAATCAAATACGATTTCTGGTAGGTAGATTAAATCAGGGCCTTGGCCTTTAGATTTAGCAAGTTGAGCAGCAGCAGTTAACCAACCAGCGTTTCTTCCCATCACTTCAACTACAGTAACCATTGGTGTGTTGTATACTGTTGCGTCATGGTATAACTCCATCATAGTGGTTGCTACATATTTAGCAGCTGAACCATAACCTGGGCAGTGGTCAGTACCAGTTAAGTCATTATCGATTGTTTTTGGAACACCCATAACATTGCAATCCCAACCAGCATTCTTGAAGTATTTGCTGATCTTGTTGCATGTATCCATTGAGTCATTACCACCGTTATAGAAGAAGTAACGAATGTTGTATTTCTTGAATACTTCAAGTAATCTTTCATAGTCACTTGGATCTTTTTTAAGTGGTTTTAGTTTGTATCTTACAGATCCAATTGCTGAACTTGGTGTGTTTTTTAGTAATTCCAATTCTTTGATATCTTCTTTGGAAATATCATAGAATTCTTCATCTAAAATCCCTTTAATACCGTGGGCAGCACCATATACTGCAGTAATGTTTTCTTGTTTTAAAGCTTCTAAAAATACACCGGCAGCACTTGCGTTAATAACGCTTGTTGGACCACCTGATTGCCCTAAAATAGCAGCGCCTTTTAAATTTTTCATATATATACGCATCCTTTCATATTCTTTCGAGTACATTTTATCATATTAGATTGAAAATACTTATAAGAAATCGCTTTCTCATTTTAGAATGTAAAAAATGGTTAAAATCCATTTAAATTACATGATATAATGAAGTCGATTTGAGGTGAGGATATGAAAATAGCTGTATTGACCTCCGGGGGAGATGCACCTGGAATGAATCCTGCAATTAGAGCTGTTGTAAGAGCTGGCTTAAACTCTGGACATGAAGTCTATGGAGTTATGGATGGTTACTCAGGTCTGGTTGAAGGTAACTTTGAAAAGATGTCTAGAAAGAGCGTTTCTGAGATTCTTCAAAAGGGCGGAACAATTCTAGGAACAGCAAGAATGAAGGATTTTCACAACAAAGACGTAAGACAAATTGCCATTGATAACATGAGAAAAATAGGTATTGAATGCCTAGTAGTTATTGGTGGAGATGGTACTTATCGTGGGGCTCAAGCACTTACTGAAATGGGTTTTCCAGTGATTGGCATTCCTGGAACCATCGACAATGATTTAGCAGGAACAGATTTTACAATCGGATTCCATACCGCCTTGGACACCATCGTTGAAGCGATTGACAAACTAAGAGACACGGCTTCCTCTCATCAAAGATGTTCGATTGTTGAGACCATGGGGAGAAACTGTGGAGATTTAGCCATCATGGCTGGTTTGAGTTGTGGGGCAGAGTTCATTATCACACAAGAACATAAACTTAATAAAAATGACTTAATCGAAAAATTAAAAGTCCATAAGAGCGAAGGCAGAAGAAATGCCATCATCGTGATTACGGAAAATATTACTAATGTACATGAACTTGCAGATGAAATCACTGAAAAAAGTGGTTTTGCGTGTAGAGCCACTGTCTTAGGCTATGTTCAAAGAGGGGGATCACCATCCGCTGAAGATAGAATCCTAGCAGGTAGAATGGGTTCTTTTGCAATCGATTTAATTAATAATCAAACATTTGGCGTCGCCATTGGCGTTATGAACTCGAAGATGATTTATTTACCATTTGAAGAAGTATTCCAAATGAAAAACGAATCAATGGAAGAGTTGTATCAACTAGTAAGTAAATTATCTTAAGTGAAAAACAATATTTTTAAGGTGACTATATGATTCTAATTTTGACTCATAGTATGAACTTAATCATTTGTTCAAGAGAATCCTAATAAAGGTGCTATTTTAGCATCTTTTTTTGTGGGTTTATTAAGTAAAGGAGATTAATTAACATGAGTGAAACTACTAGAAATATCCTCTATATATTAGGGGGGCTTGGGTTATTCCTATATGGGATGGAACTGATGAGCGACTCTTTGAAGCGCTCAGCCGGGAATAAGATGAGATCAATCATTGAAAAAACGACCAATACGCCAATTAAAGCTATCATAATGGGTGTTTTATTAACAGTAATTATGCAAAGTTCTTCAGCAACAACTGTGTTGGTTATCGGATTAGTTACCGCAGGATTAATGACGCTTAAGCAATCAGTTGGTGTCATATTTGGCGCAAACATCGGGACGACCGTAACATCTATTATCATCGGTTTACCCATAGCAGATTATGCTCTATTGATGATCTTCGTTTCTGTGGTTATGCTATTCTTCTTTAAAAGGAAAATCATTAGAAATATAGGGTCAGTTATTCTCGGACTAGGGCTGATTTTCTTCGGACTTGAAGTCATGTCTGATGGGTTAAAATCAGTGGTGAATAATCCTTATGTACAAGATTTATTCATGTTATTCTCAGACACCTCTAACCGCGCATTCTGGTTATTTGGTGTAACATTTGGGACTTTATTTACAGCTTTTATCCAAAGTTCATCAGCATCAATCGGTATTATTCAAAAGCTTTACCATATGAATGCGACAACAGGCATCGCTACCTTCTCATTAATTGGTGCACTACCTCTAATCTTAGGTGCTAATATCGGAACAACCATTACAAGCGTAATGGCTTCTATAAATGGATCTATTGAATCAAGAAGATTATCTGCAATACACATTATGTTTAATGTACTGGGAACCGTCATCTTTTTGATTCTATTATGGCCATATTATCATGTGGTGTCTTGGGTGGAAAGCACATTCTTAACACAGTACTCAATGGCTACTTTAGCATTCGCTCACATTCTCATGAATGTTGTTACTACAGTCATTCTATTCTTCTTCATGGACAAACTAATCGATTTATCATCTTGGTTAATCAAAGAGAAGAAACGCTCAGATGAACTTGAAGTGATCTTTAATGAATCACTCTTACAAGAAACGCCTTCATTAGCGCTTTATTATGTTAAAAAAGGGATTAATAAGATGGGATCAATTGCACGAGATTATTTTTTCCTTACGAGACAATATAGTTTTGAAAACTCTTCTGAAAGTTTAAATAGAGCAGAAAAGTATGAACACACCTTAGATGATTATGACAAGAGACTTCACGATTACATGATCAATCTAGTTAGAAAAAACGAACTTTCTTTCAAAGACTCAAATAGACTATCGAGAGACCTAGACACCATTAGAGACTTCGAACGTATTGGAGACCATTTAACTAACCTTATAGGATTTTTCAAAAATCGATATGAGGAAAATCAGGTACTATCTGAAGGTGGTATTGAGGACTTAAGACATTATTATAAAGTTTTAGAAGAGATGTTTGATATGACGATGGCATCATTTGTTTATAATGATGTTAAGAAAGCTAAACTTGCGATTGAGTATGAGACAGTCACAGATAAACTTGAAGAAAAATTCAGACTAAACTACGTTGAAAGACTTAAAAATGGTGAATTAAACTTTACTTCCAAAACCAATTACGTAGAAATATTATCCAATATGGAACGTATTGGAGACCATTTAAAAAACATCGCAGAGAACATTATTAACCCTTCTCGTGTATCTAGATTAGATGATGAAGAAGTTACGTTCAAATAAGCACGATTTCCGTGCTTTTTTGTTCTCTATTATGTATAATAGATACTAAAAGGAAGTGATACTATGTCAAAGTTTAAATTGGTTGCGCCATATCAACCGATGGGAGACCAAATTGAAGCCATTGATACACTAACTAATAACTTTGCTAATGGAATGAAACAACAAGTTTTACGTGGTGCTACTGGGACCGGTAAAACTTTTACCATTTCTAATATCATCGAAAAAATGGGTAAAAAGACCCTTGTTTTAGCACATAACAAAACCTTAGCCGGCCAATTATATAGTGAACTTAAAGCTTTCTTTCCTGAAAACAGAGTAGAGTACTTTATATCCTATTATGATTACTATCAACCAGAAGCTTATGTGGTTACATCCGACACCTATATTGAAAAAGATGCTTCCATCAATGATGAAATTGATGAGATGAGGCATAGCGCTACCGCCTCTTTGTTGGAACGAGACGATGTGATCGTTGTTGCCTCAGTATCTTGTATATACGGTATCGGGGATCCTGATGATTACAAAAACTCGATTATGTTCTTAAGAACTGGCGACCAAATCAAAAGAAATTACATTCTTAATAAACTAGTAGAACTGACTTATCAACGTAATGACATAGATTTTCACCGTGGGACATTTAGAGTTAGAGGCGATTCAATTGAAGTAATTCCTTCCAATGCTAGAGAAACAGGAATTAGAATTGAATTGTTTGGTGATGAAATCGACCGCATCAAACGATTTGATGTATTGACAGGACAGACGCTTGAGGTTCTAGATTATATTACGATATTCCCAGCTACCCACTTCATGACCAATAAAGAGAAACTAAAAGAATCTATAAGAAGAATAAAAAATGAACTTCAAGAACGCATTTTGTATTTTCAAGATGAAGAAAAACCCCTTGAAGCCGAACGTATTCAAATGCGAACCAAATACGACATAGAGATGCTTGAAGAAATTGGTGTATGTCCTGGTGTTGAAAACTATTCAAGACATCTGTCTTTGAAAGAAGCTGGAGAGACACCTTCCACACTAATTGATTTCTTTAACAAAGATTTCTTACTCATCATCGATGAATCTCACGTGACAGTCAGTCAAGTTAGAGGAATGTATAACGGAGATAGATCACGTAAACAAACGTTAGTAGATTTTGGATTTAGATTACCTAGTGCCCTAGATAATAGACCCCTTAAATTTGATGAGTTCGAAGACCGATTAGATAATGTAATATACTTATCAGCAACGCCTGGGGATTACGAACTTTCGAGAGGTCTTCCAATTGTTGAACAAATTATTAGACCAACCTATTTAATTGATCCAGAAATTGAAGTGCGTAAATCATTTGGTCAAATCGATGATCTATATGCAGAAATTATTAAACGTATTGAAAAAAACGAACGTGTTTTGGTTACAACCTTAACGATTAGAATGAGTGAAGACTTAACGGCATACTTTAAAAAGTTAGGTCTCAAAGTAGCTTATCTCCACTCAGAGATTAAGTCACTAGAACGTATCATTATTTTAAGAGATTTACGGTTGGGAAAATACGACGTCTTAATCGGAATTAACTTGTTAAGAGAAGGATTGGACCTACCGGAAGTATCCTTGGTTGCGATACTAGATGCGGATAAACAAGGGTTCTTAAGGAGTGAGAGAAGCTTAATTCAAACGATTGGTAGAGCCGCGAGAAATGAAAACGGACATGTCATCATGTACGCAGATAGTATCTCAGATGCAATGGAAAAAGCCATTGGCGAAACCTATCGAAGACGTCAAATTCAATTGGAATTTAATGCCAAATACAATGTTAAGCCAGTAACAGTTAAGAAAGACATTCGTGCGGATATCTCGATGAAACAAGAATTTGAAGAAGACAAACCTAAGAAGAAATATACTCAAAAAGATCTTGATAGAACCATCGCCCGTATTGAACGTGAAATGAAACAAGCAGCTAAAGAATTAGACTTTGAGCTAGCCACAGAACTTAGAGATCAGTTATTTGAACTGAAAGCAGAAAGAGGACATTAATTATGAATTGGAATTTAGATGATTTATACAAAGGCTTTGATGAAAGCTATTTAAAAGACATTAAGAAGGCTGAAAGCCTATTAGAGGATTACAAGAAGTTAGTAGAGTCCATGGATCAATATTCAACACTTGAGTTTTTGGAAGCCTACTTACTTAAACAAGAAGAGATTGAACTGATTGCACATAGTTTGTATGCTTTTGCCAGCCTAACTACATCCACGGATGTTACTAATCAAGAAGCACTTGGGTATTTATCCAAACTTCAACAACTTTTCTCATCCGTTACAAAAGAAAACGTCATGATTTCAAGATGGATTAAAGACGTTGATTTAGACGCACTCGGACATCAAAGCGACTTAATCAAACAATATCACTACGTTCTTTCCCTTGAACAAAAAGCTTCTAAACATTTATTATCTGAAAAAGAAGAAGTCTTATATGCTAAATTAAGACAAGTAGCTTCTGGACAATGGGGTCAACTTCAAAGCTTGTTAACGGCTAACTTACCTGTGGAACTCAATGGAAAAACCATCACACTAAGTGAAGTCAGAAACCTTGCATATGAAGCCGATAGTGTTATAAGAAAACAAGCCTATGAAGCTGAACTTAAGGCATATGAACCAATTGCGGATGCAGTTGCAATGAGCCTATCTAACATCAAACGTGAAGTGACAATGATGAATGAACTAAGAGGGTATGAAAGTGCCTTACAAAAAACCCTTGATTCATCACATATGGAAAAAGAAACCCTTGATGCCATGATTGAAGCAATGTTGGATTATCGTCCTTATTTTGCAAACTATTTGAAAGAAAAAGCCCTATACCTTGGTCATAAAAATGGGTTACCTTTTTACGATTTATTTGCCCCAATTGGTAATTTAAATCAAACATATACATTTGAACAAGCACAACAAACTGTCCTAGATGCATTCTATGGTTTTTCTCCTAAATTAGGCGATTTTGCAAAAAGAGCATTCGATAACAGTTGGCTAGATGCATTCCCTAAAAAAGGGAAGAGAGGTGGCGCTTTCTGTTCAAACCAACCTCAAATCAAACAATCAAGATTCTTGTTAAACTTTACAGGATCATTATCCGATGTATCCACACTTGCGCATGAACTAGGTCATGGCTATCACGGAGATGTTATCTCAAATGAGGCCCCACTTAACTGGAGTTATCCAATGCCTCTTGCTGAAACGGCTTCGATTTTCTGTGAAACCATTGTTATGAATAAGCTTTATAACGCATTGGATAAAGATGAAGAAAAACTATCCGTTTTAGAAATCTCTTTACAAGGTGACACTCAAGTCATAATTGACATTCTATCTAGGTATATGTTTGAATCCAAACTATTCGAGAATTCAACCGGACCAATCTCAAAAGATAAGATGAAGTCGTGGATGTTAGAAGCTCAAAAAGCAGCTTATCAAGATGGGCTAGATGAAAACTATTTACACCCTTATATGTGGTTAAACAAAGGTCATTATTATAGTGCAGGGTTAAACTTCTATAATTTCCCATATGCATTTGGATTATTATTCGGGAAAGGATTATATAGTCTTTATCAAAAAGACTCAGAGACTTTCTTGAAGAAGTACGATGAACTATTGGCACTTACTGGTAAGGCAAGTGTGGAAGATGCTGCACTATCAATGGGCATTAACGTTAGGGATAAATCTTTTTGGATTACTTCTTTAGAAGAAGTTAAGAAAGACATTGACAAAGTTATTGAATTGATGAAGAAAAATAAATAGGTTTTTATCGACGTTATGTTAGAAAACCTAGATTATTAAGCTTTGTCTATGCTATAATCAAGTTAGCGATAGACATTAATTAAACTTAAAGGAGATTTTTTATGGAAAATCAAGAAGAAAAAGGCATCAGTTTGTTAGATCTTTTTAATATATTGCTAAGAAACTGGTTAATAATTGGAATTACCACCGTCTTAGTAACGGTTGTCGCAGGCATTTATGCTTTTAGAATCGCAACACCAATGTATGAATCCAAATCAGATGTTATCGTCCAAGTAGAAGCAAGTACAGAACTAGGCTTTGACTATACAACAGCACTTAGATTAGTTCCATCTATTGCAGAATTTATGAAGAAAGATATCGTGTTAAATGATGTCATTAACGAACTTGATTTAGACATGACATCTAACGAGATCAGAAAAGGATTAAGCGTTACTTCTTCATCAACCACATTCTTCGTATATATTTCTTATGAATCGGTAGATCCGAATTTAGCTAAAGATATTGTTGCTCAAATCATTGAATCTGCAAGAAAAATTGCTAATACAGATGAAACATTCTCATCTTTTGAAAACAAGATCAGTAAAGCAACAACAGACCCTCAACCAGGTGTTTATGCATCACCAAATAAAACCCTATATGTAATCATTGGTTTCTTATTGGGTGGTATTATCGGGGTTGGTATCGTCTTAATTAAAGAACTTACTAATAATACATATCGTTCTAAATCAGAGCTTGAAGACGACTTTGATATTCAAGTCTTAGGCGTGATTCCTAGTTTTGAAGTTAAGGAGGAACTATAATATGAAAATTCTTGAAAAGAAATCTCAAGGGAACTATGAATACTTAGTTTCGAGAGACTCACCAAATTCCTTCGTAACAGAATCTCTTCAAAAAACGATCATCAATTTAGAGTATGCAAACATTGATGGCAAATATAAAATCATACAATTTACCTCAAGTGTTCAATCAGAAGGTAAAACAACACTTATCTCTAACTTAGCTTATTTACTAGCACAACGTGGTAAAAAAGTGTTGACTGTCGATTTAGACCTAAGAAGACCAAAACTAAACCGAGTTTATGGTGTTATCAACAAAGATGGTCTAACAGATTATCTACTTGGTAAGATTGATAAGAATAGTTTGATTAATCACTCAGAAGACAAAGTTGATTTTATTACTACCGGTGAAAAAACAACGTCAATTACCAACGTTTTACAAAGTGCAAAATTACTTGCACTATTTGAAGAACTTAAAAAGGATTACGATTATATCTTATTAGATACACCACCTGTGATTGTTGTCTCGGATGCGCTTTTTGTCAATAGAATTGCTGATGGTATTATCTTCGTAGTAGCTCATGCTAAAGCGAAGAAAGCATTGGTTAAAGAAGCAATTAGTTCATTGTCAAAGACTACGACTCCAATCATTGGATTTTGCATGACACAATACAAGGTATCACGAGGCTCTAAATACGGGTATACCTATAAATACTATGATTGATATTCACACACACATTTTGAATGATGTAGACGATGGCGCACAAGGCATTGAAGAATCAATTGAAATGTTAAAGGAACAAGAAAAACAAGGCGTAACAGATTGTATTCTAACACCACACTTTAAAAGACATGGTGAAGAAAAACAAAAATTTATTGAGAATCAGTTTTCCAAATTACTTGAAAGAACCAAACAAGAAGGTATAAATATTAACCTTTATTTGGGTAAAGAAGTATACTACAAAGAACAAATATTGGAACTTGAAGAACAACTTTGTATCAACAAAACGCCTTACGTATTAGTAGAGTTCTCTACTAGAGTTGATCCGGCTATTGATGATGCAATCTATAACTTCAAAGTTCTAAAACTCAAACCTATCATTGCCCATGTAGAAAGATATGAGTATTTGAAAAAAGACGATTACTCAAAACTTAAGAGAACTGGGGCAATGCTGCAACTCAATGCAGCAGCAATTATCGGTACAGAAGGATTTAAGAGAAAAAAACTCGCTAAATACCTTTTAAAGAATGAATTAATCGATATTATTGCATCAGATTCACACAACATGCTTAAAAGACGTCCAAATTTACTCAAAGCTTACAACATCGTAACGAAAAAGTATGGCCGTGCCTATGCAGATAAACTCTTCATTGATAATCCAAAGAAGATTATTGAAGCAATCAACCAATAAGCCAGCTATTTGCTGGCTTTTATTCTAAGGGAGATAAATTATGAATTATGCGAACGACTTCACAAAAACATTCGAGTTAGCAGATGACATTCTGTCTATTGGTGCAAAAGCCAAAAAAAGAAAAAGCGTCAATCCTGATTGTATCGATGCGACCATTGGGGCTTTGCTAGATGATTCAGGGAAACTACTAGCTTTCCAATCGATAGAAAAACAAATTAGAACAATGGACTCTACAAAACTTAGAGCCTATCCACCAGTGGATGGCGGAGAACTCTTTAAAACAGCGGTCTCAAAATGGGTTTTTGGACCATATTATGATCAGATTAATTCTCATTTTACACGCAAGGTACTAGCGACTCCGGGTGCAAGTGGCGCACTAAGTACAGTTTTAGGTAACTATGTATCTACAGGAGATTTGGTGTTACTGCCCGATATTTTCTGGAGTAATTATCAAGCGATTATTAACCAAACAGGTGCTTCATATGTCACATATCCTTTGTTTGAAGGAGCGCATTTTAACATAAAGGGGTTTATTGAAAAAGCTCAAGAAGTAGCAACCAAAACGCATAAACTTGTCGTTTTAATTAATGACCCATGTCAAAATCCAACTGGGTATTCGTTGTCAAAAGAAGAACTTAAGAAGATCATTAACGCACTTGATGAATTAGGGAAGATTGTCCCTGTAGTATTTATTTACGATATCGCATATTTGGATTATGCTGACCAATCATTTAAAGAAACTAGAGAACGTTTTAATGAATTTTTAAGTGTTCAATCCAACATGATTATTTCCGTATGTTTTTCAGCATCCAAAACTTTTGGAGTATATGGGCTTAGAGGTGGTGCACTCATCGGACTATCTCGCGATCAAAAACTTGCAGAAGAGTTTGAAAGAATTTCCTTATATAGAGCTAGAAGCACGTGGAGTTGTCCTCCAACCACACCCATTCAACTATTAAACATTTTAGATGAAAATGATCGTGTTCGTGATGCTTTTATTAATGAGTTGAATAGCGTTAGATCGCTACTAGACTCAAGAGCTGCATTATTTATCGAAGAGGCTAAAAGCATTAATCTAGTCACCTATCCTTATACACACGGATTTTTTGTTACCATTCCATGCGAAGACCCCCACAAGACCTATACTTCATTAATGGAGAAAGACATTTATGTGGTGCCATTAAATGGATCAATTAGAGTGGCACTAAGTGCACTACCTATCAAAGACATTAAAGGACTTGCGAAGAAGATCCAAGAACAGCTCTAATACTTTTTTAAGACTAAACGCCTGTTTAGTCTTATCTTTTTATAGGCAAGAAAGAAGAAACTCTTTTGTCTAAATGATATAATGAAATTAGATTACTTATAAGGAGGATTTATATGAATATTAAACTAATTGGATTAGGCAAAATGGGGTTAAACCTAGCCTTAAATATGAAAGATAATGGCCATCAAGTTGAAGCTTTTGATGTGAATGATCACATAAGAAACTTAGCTAGAAAAGAAGGCATTATCGTTAAAGATACCTTAGATGAACTGCTCATCGGCGAAGATAAAGTAGTATTTTTGATGGTTCCAGCAGGGAAAATCACAGAAGATGTCATCAATTCTGTTAAACCGTATTTATCCAAAGGAGACATTGTGATTGATGCAGGAAACTCCAACTTTAATGACTCTAAAAGACGTTATGAATCCTTGAAACAGCACGGAATTGAGTTCGTTGACTGTGGAACAAGCGGTGGCACTTATGGTGCAAGAAACGGGGCTTGTTTGATGGTTGGTGGCGAACCCAATGTGATCCATAAGTTAGACGATTTCTTTAGAAGTATCGCCATAGAAGATGGGTATATCCACGTTGGTGGACCTTCCTCTGGACATTACGTTAAAATGGTTCACAACGGCATTGAATATGGGATGATGCAAGCCATTGGTGAAGGTTATGACTTAATGAGTCAAAGTGGATTTGACATTGATTATGAGGCATTATCAAAAGTATGGAATAATGGCTCGATTATTGAATCTGCCTTAATTGGATACATCCAAAACGCTTTCAGCAAAGACCCTAAACTAGATGAAATCAGCGGTAAAGTAGATGATTCAGGCGAAGGTATGTGGATGATTGAAGAAGGACTCAAAAAGAGGGTATCCATGCCTACGATTACGGCAAGTCTATTTGCTAGATATAAATCTAAGGATGAAAACAAATTTGCCGAAAAGGTGGTTGCGGCGATGCGAAAGGAATTTGGCGGCCACGCTACCTATAAAAAATGAAAACACTAATAACAATATTTGGTTCCACAGGAGATTTAACCAGTAGAAAACTCTTACCTGCAATCGAAAAACTGCTCAAAGACCACTTATTAGATGAAGATACAAAAGTGATTGCTATTGGTAGAAGAGATTTTCAAACAGATGACTATTTGGACTATATTACCAAAACAGCCAAGACGAGTTTAGATATAGAGTACTTGAAAAGACATGTTGAGTATTTTAAACTAGAAGTCAATGAACTTAGTGATTATCAAAACCTAAAAAACTACATTGATAATCATGAAATAACCTTTGAACGTAAAATATTTTATCTAGCGGTGGGGCCAGATTTACTAAAAGAGATTGCGATCAACATTGGCGTATCTGAACTTGTGACTAAAGGTGACTTATCGAGTTCGATTACCTTTGAAAAACCATTTGGACAAGATTTAGCATCAGCGAAAGAAATCAACCAAATGTTATGGCGTTATTATGATGAAAAACAACTATACCGTATTGATCATTACCTTGGCAAAGAGATGATTCAAAACATTTTAACGGTTAGATTCGCAAACAAAATATTCGAAAACTCTTGGCATAATCACGCCATAAAAAGCGTAAAGATTATCGCTAAAGAGACAGAAACCATCTTATCACGTGCGCTTTATTATGATACTGCTGGTGCAATGAAGGATATGATTCAAAGCCACTTGCTTCAAATGTTAGCCTTGATTGCAATGGAAGTTCCTAAATCCTATCAAAGTGAAGACATCAAGGACGAGAAAGTCAAAGTCTTCAAGAAATTGAGGTATGATATTGATTCCGTTGTGCTTGGCCAGTATGAAGGCTACTTAGATGAGCCTCACATTAATAAAGACTCAAAAACAGAAACATTTGTATTCTTAAAAGCATTTTGCGATACACCAAGGTTCAAAGGTGTGCCATTTTATTTGTTAACAGGTAAAGCTTTAGAAGAAAAAGAATCTGTCATCATCATTGAATTTGAAGAAACGCCTGAACAACATAAATGGGATTTACCGCTAAAAACTAATAAATTGTACATAAAAATTGCCCCACTTGATGGTATTAGCCTTACTTTAAACTCTAAAGTTCCAGGATTGAGAAATGCCGTTGAACAAGTGGATTTAGATTACTGTATCGCATGTAATGCAGTGGGAAATATGCCAGAGGCTTATGAAAAGTTATTTCTAGATATGGCATTTGGACATAAGTCTCTATTTACAAGATGGGATGAAATTGAACTGTCTTGGAAATTCATTGACGAACTAAGAAAAGAGATTAAGGATTCAAATACCAAACTTGTTCAATATAAAAACCACCACGATCTCTATCAAACGATTAAAGCATTAACTGGGGAGGATTTCTGATGAAACTATACGATATTTCAATGGTAATTAGAGAAGATATGCCGGTATATAAAAACTATGAGTCAAAAAAACCTCGATTTGAGGTAGCTTCAAACCATGAAGAAAACGGGCATTTTGAGACGAACATTCATATGAATCTTCACACAGGTACGCACATCGATTTTAATTTGCATATGATTAAAGACGGAAGCACTTCAAGCGACATTGTGCTTTCAGATTATATTACTGAAGCCAAAGTCTTTGATTTAACACATATAGAAGACTATATCACAAAAAAAGACATTGAACACCTTTATATCAATAAAGGAGATTTCGTCTTATTTAAAACGAAAAACTCATTTGATACTGTCTTTAATCCTAATTTTATTTATGTTTCTGAAGACGCGGCCATATTTCTAGCAAACCAAAATGTAAAAGGTGTTGGAATTGATGCGCTTGGTATCGAACGAAACCAACCAGGACATAAAACACATAAAGTATTAATGGCCAAAGACATCATAATATTGGAAGGCATTGTATTAAAAGACATTACCCCAGATGAGTATACGCTAATTGCTTTGCCATTAAGATTCGAGAACAGAGATGCCTCAATGGTAAGGGCAGTACTGATTGGAAAATAAGAAACGTTAAGTTTCTTTTTTCTTTAGTCATTTTAGGATTTTATGTAAGCGTTTTATATTGTATAATATGAGCATAAGGAGACAAACATGAAGAAAGTAGATTTGACGAAATACGGCAGACAAAAAGATCCCTTTTTCTTTGCGCTTGAAACCATATTATTAGAAGATTTAGAAGACGATTTATTCTTTATTTGGCATGTCTATGGTGCGGTTATTATTGGTAAAAATCAGTTGATTGATACTGAAGTCAACCTAGAGTATGTTAAAACTCACAACATCGATATTTTTAGAAGGTTATCAGGTGGAGGAGCAGTTTATTCAGATGAAGGGTGTATCAAATATTCTTTTTTATCAAAGACACACAGTAAAGACGAATTATTCAAAATTGCTTTACACAAGATAAAAAGCGTATTTGATTCTATAGATATCCCAGTCGTTATCTCAGGAAGAAACGACATTTTATACAACGATAAAAAGTTTTCAGGAAATGCGTTTTACCGAAATGAATTTGGCTCTTGTCTTCACGGGACAATCCTATATGACACAGACTTTGAAACCCTAGTTAAGTCTATTACCCCATCCAATGAGAAACTCATAAGTAAAGGTATTGAATCAGTCAGACAAAGGGTAATCAATATGAAGGATGTCATTAATGAACCAATCGAAGCTTTTGAAAGAAGAATAGAGACAGTTCTAACTGATGATACTTACATCCTTACGGAATCTCAAGAAAAAAGGGTATTTGACTTAATGAGCCGTTTCAGTGAAGTGTCATTTATCGAAGGGTTTAATCCCCCTTACGAGTATGCTCATAAGAAAAGATTTCTAGCAGGTACTGTTGGGGTGAAAGTTTTAGTTCACAAACAAAAAATCAACGATATAGTGATATATGGAGATTTTTTCACATTAAAGGATTTAGAAGACATTAAAGCTAAACTCCTTGGGGTTATGTTTGATTTAAGATCCATTATCAATGGGTTAACAGACATTAAGATAGAAGATTACATCATCGGTTTGACTAATGATGATTTCTATACATTATTTATGGAGGAATAGGATGAAACTAAAAGTAACTTGTCTACACGATAGACACCTAGGGTTAAACGCTAAAATGACCGAGTTTGGTGGGTTTGATATGCCCGTTAGTTATAAGGGCATATTAGATGAACACAAAGCGGTTAGAGAGTCTGTGGGCGTGTTTGATTGTTCACATATGGGTGAACTATTACTCTCAGGCAAGGATTCTGTTAAGTTCTTAAACTATATGTCTACCAATGCTTTTGAAGACATGAAAGAAGAAGAACTGATGTACACCTTATTTTTAGAACCTACTGGTGGCGTGGTTGATGACCTTATGGTTTATAAGATTAATGACGAACAGTTCTTATTGGTTGTTAATGCTTCTAATACCGATAAAGACTATCAATGGTTAAAAAAACACCTAGATGGCTTTAATTGTTTATTGGAAAACGTCTCAGGCTTTTATGGACAACTTGCATTACAAGGGCCAAAATCCAAAGACATTATGGATCAAATAATCATTGGCGTCACTAAGTTAGAGTTTATGAAGTTTGGTTACTTTCTCTACAATGAAGAAGAAGTGATTATTTCAAGGAGTGGCTATACAGGCGAAGATGGTTTTGAGATATATGCCTCGAATCCAACCATTGTTAAACTCTTTGATGAACTCATCCAAATGGGTGTAGAACCTTGTGGATTAGGTGCTAGAGACACTCTTAGATTTGAAGCTGGGTTACCACTTTACGGTCATGAAATTAATGGATTTACTACCCCTCTCGAAGCACAATTAGGTTATTTCTGCAAATTCCACAAAGATTTTATTGGAAAAGAAGCACTTCTTAAACAAAAAGAAAACGGCCTTGAAAGACGATTGATGGGACTGGAACTCCTAGAAAGAAATATTGCTAGAGATGGCTATACAGTCTACAAAGACAATGAAATGGTTGGCTATATCACAACAGGCTATATGATTCCAAACACAATAAAATCATATGGTAACGTGATGTTAAACCAATCGGTTAAACTTGGAGATATCGTTCAGGTTGAAATTAGAAATAAAATGGTAAATGCGAAAATTAGAAACCGTAAATATTACGAGAAAAAGTACATTAAAGGAGAATAACAATGTCAAAAATACTAAAAGATTTACACTACACTCAAACACACGAATGGATTAAAGTTGAAGGCAATCATGCTTTGATTGGCATTACCGATTATGCTCAAGAAACACTTGGCTCAGTCGTTTTCGTTGACTTACCAAGCATTGGTGCTACTTTTGATCAAAAAGAAGCTTTTGGGGCGGTTGAATCCGTTAAAGCTGCTTCTGATTTGATGATGCCAGTATCTGGTAAAGTCATTGAAGTAAATGACACTCTACAAGACCACCCAGAACTATTAAATACAGATCCATATTCAAATTGGATTATCAAAATAGAACTGACAGATGACTCAGAGCTAAAAGCATTGTTATCTGACAAAGAATACGAAAAGAGCATTCATTAATTTATGTTTAAATACTTCCCACATACGGATAAAGACATCCAGGAAATGTTAGATAAAATCGGTGTAAACACACTCGATGATCTATTTTTGGATATTCCAAAACAATTGAAAAGACCGGACTATAAACTTGACCGCGGGCTTTCTGAAATTGAACTAAGAAATCATTTTAGTGGGCTTGCAAAAAAGAATAAAGAATTGGTTATATTTAGAGGTGCTGGGGCATATGATCACTATATTCCTTCGATTATTCCTCATATTGTAAGACGCGAGGAGTTCCTTACAGCTTATACACCCTACCAACCTGAAATCGCACAAGGGACACTTCAATACATCTTTGAGTTCCAAAGTATGATTACAGACTTAACCGGTATGGATGTAACAAACGCTTCGATGTATGATGGATCAACCGCTGCAGCAGAAGCTATGTTCATGGCTACTAGCCAAACCAAAAAACCACGAATACTTATTTCAAATACCGTATTTCCTCACGTCATTGAGGTTATTAAGACGTATGCACTTTATAGAAATATTGAAGTCGTCATGGTTAGTGAGAAAGATGGATTAACAGACTTAATGGATTTATCTACAAAGACGTTGGATTTTGCGGGCTTTATTGGACAAACTCCAAATAAATATGGGCTTGTAGAAGACTTCACAGAAGCGAGTGAATTGGTCAAAAAGGATAATGGCATTATGATTGTTTATGCAGATCCACAAGTACTTCGTGTGATTAAATCTCCACGTGAAATGGGTGCGGATATCGCTTGTGGCGATGCCCAATCATTAGGAGTTCCTCTTTCTTTTGGAGGGGCTTACTTAGGGTATCTTGCAACCACCGATAAACTGTTAAGGAAAATGCCAGGTAGGATTTGTGGCATCACCAAAGACGTAGATGGTAAAAGAGGGTTCGTATTAACCCTTCAAGCTCGTGAACAACATATTAGAAGAGAAAAGGCTAACTCGAATATTTGCTCCAACCAGTCATTAATGGCCTTATGGGTAACTGTCTACCTTTCAATCATGGGTAAGCAAGGACTTAAAGAAGTCAATGATCACTGTTTCGCCAATAGTCACTATTTAGAAAGCGAATTAATCAAGACAGGCTTATTCTCAAAGGTACACGAAGGTTTTTACATCAAGGAATTTGTTTTAAAGACAAGTTTAGACATTGATAAGCTAGAAAGTTACCTACTTAAAAAGGGGTATCTATCAGGTTTGAAGATGGATGAAGATAAGATAGCATTCTCTGTTACTGAGAAAAGAACCAAAGAAGAAATAGATACGTTTGTTTCTCTCATTAGGGGGTTTAAGGCATGACACCATATGACAAATTAATTTTTGAACTCTCTAAAGAACAAAGAATCGGAGCATCTTTAGGTCCGATTTCAAGTGAGTTCATTTTAGATAATTCAATTCCTCTATCGCTAAAACGACAAAAAGAAACCTATTTACCTGAAGTATCTGAACTGGATGTTGTAAGACACTACTCTAACGTATCTAGAAAGAACTTTGGGATTGAAACAGGGTTTTATCCACTAGGATCTTGTACTATGAAGTACAATCCAAAGATAAATGAAGAAATGTCTGATATTCCAGGCATTAAAAATATACACCCATTACAGCCTGTATCTTCGGCACAAGGTTCTCTTCAAATATATTATGAGACTGCGCAAATGCTTAGTGAGTTATCTGGAATGCATACATTCTCACTTAATCCATATGCTGGTGCACAAGGTGAACTTGCAGGATTGATGATTATGAAGGCATACCATCACAAGAAAGGTAATAAACACAAAACCAAAGTGATTGTGCCAGATTCTGCCCATGGAACTAACCCCGCTTCCGCGACTGTTGCAGGTTTTGAAATTGTTGAAGTTAAGTCCAATAAGGATGGCACAGTCAATATTAAATCTCTAAAAGAAGCGATATCAGATGATATTGCTGGAATCATGTTAACCAATCCAAATACATTAGGTATTTTTGAAAAAGACATACTAAAGGTCAAACGCCTTATCCATCAAGTGGACGGATTACTCTACTATGATGGTGCAAACCTCAATGCGTTATTAGGCTATGCTAGACCTGGCGATATGGGGTTTGACATTATCCACATCAACTTGCATAAAACCTTCTCTACGCCACATGGCGGAGGTGGACCAGGTTCTGGACCTGTTGGTGTATGTAAGAAGTTGAAAGATTTCTTACCATCTCCACTTGTCGAGAAGAAACGTAATCAGTTTGCTCTAGTTAACCCTAAGGATTCCATTGGACATGTCTCAAGTTTTTATGGAAACTTCTCGGTCATCATCAAAGCTTATAGTTATATGATGACATTGGGCAAAGAAAACTTGTCAAAGGTTGGTGCGTTATCTGTACTTAATGCGAACTACATTAAAGAATCTCTAAAAAATTATTACCATCTACCAATCAAAGGGTTATGCAAACACGAAGTAGTTTTTGATGGATTAATCGATAAATCATCAGGAGTGACCACTTTGGATGTTGCTAAAAGAATGCTTGACTTTGGGGTCCATCCACCAACGATATATTTCCCACTAGTATTCCATCAATCACTGATGATTGAACCTGTTGAAAATGAATCTAAAGAAACGCTAGATCATTTTATTGGAATCATGAAAGACATCGCATTAGAAGCTAAGACTAACCCTGATTACTTAAAGAGTGCACCCCATACGACAGTGGTTAGAAGACTTGATGAAGTTCAGGCAGCTAGAAAACCAATCGTAAAATATACAGATTTATAGATGATAAAAGCCAGCATTTTTGCTGGCTTTTATTGTTGTTATGCTCCAAATAAATGAATCAGTGCTGGATAAGTACCCAACCCATCTTTTGTATTTAGGCCAGTTAATATCACTGGGTTTTCAAGCGCTTTTTCAATGCCTTTGTTCGCAATCTCTAATCCATATTTGAGGGTTACATTACTTAAGGCAATCGAGGACGTTTTAGGCACTGCCCCCGGCATGTTTGCTACTCCATAAAATAGGACGTCTTTTACTTTATATATAGGGTCATCATGGTAAGTTACTTTTGAATGGTTAGAGATACCTCCTTGGTCGATTGCTACATCTACAATTACTGCCCCAGGTTTCATCGAATCAAGGTATTCGTCTTTAATTAATTTTGGAGTTTTATCACCCGGTAGTAGAACGGCACCAATCACAATATCACTATCAATGATTGATTTTTTCAGGTTTTCTTCATTAGAATAGAGAGTTTTTACTTTGCTGCTGTATAAATCCTCTAGTTGAGAAAGTCGTTTGACATCAAGGTCAATTACGGTTACGTCTGCCCCAATTCCTATAGCGATTTTACATGCGTTCTGACCAACCGTTCCTGCCCCAATTATCGTGATTTTGGCTTTAGGTGTCCCTGGTAACCCAGAAAGAAGAACGCCATTTCCTCCATAGAAGGATTGGCTAAACTTCGCAGCTTCTAATATAGATAAACGACCAGCAACCATGCTCATTGGTTCAAGACATGGTAAGGTGTGATTTAACTCAATGGTTTCATAGGCGATGGAAGTTACATTCTTTCGCTTTAATTCATCGTATAGTGGTTTATTCGAAGCTAAGTGTAAATATGTGTATAGAATTTGATTTTCTTTAAGTAAGTGAAACTCGGAAACTAATGGTTCTTTTACCTTAATAATCATGTCGCTTTTACTCCAAACTGTGGCAGCATCTTTGATGATTTCACAGCCAAGATTAGAATAAGCTTCATCTTTAAAACCCGAACCTAAACCAGCACCAGTCTCTATAAGCACTTTATGTCCATTTCGAACATACTCATTAGCTGCGCTAGGTGTAACGCCAACTCTAAATTCGTACTTCTTTATTTCTTTTACACATCCGACAATCATAAATTCACCTCTTTATTGTATTCTATCACATGATTCATGTGTATGCATAAAACCAGTAAGGTTTTTTTCTCTATGGTACAATAAAAAAAGAGAGGTGATTAAGATGTCACAAACACGTGCGATTTGTTATCAGGAACCTGATTTTGATCAGACAGATAAAGAAGAAATAATTGAAAACGAATTAAGAAAGGATTTAAAAGCCCTTATTGAGAATCAGTATCATCTGATTCGTTTATACGATATAACAGCGTATACCGAAACATTGTTAAAACTAATTTATCAAGAAAAGATTCCAATTAAAGTGTTATTAGGTATCTCATTTAAAGGTGAAGTAATCAATCAAAATACTTACAATAATGAAATCTTAAAAACAAAAGATATCATTTTTAATAAACGTGAAAATCAGTTGAAGGTGGAGAAGTTAATCAAACTTGCCAATGAATATGAATCGATCATATCAATGGTTTCAGTAGGTAATGAATCACAAACATCATGGACAATCCAAATGGTATCAATTCCAGAACTTACAAAGTATATCAAAATGGTTAAGAAAGAAACCAAGGCTCTAGTTACTTATTGTGAGAATGCATATTTTTGGAATACACAAGCAAGTGCTTTAGCTAAAGAGGTTGATGTTGTTGGTATTAACTTGCATCCATTCTTCCAAAATAAGCCTTTTGAAGAGGCGATTCCTTATTTGAAAGCCTTTGTTGAAGCAACTAAAGAAAACCTTGGTAAACCTGTTTTTGTTAGTGAGACGGGGTATCCTTATCAATCTGATAATCCGTCAATTATTTCTAACAAACAAATCCAAACGTCATACATTGAAGCGCTTATGAAATTTCAAAATGAGACAGATATCCAGGTATTTATCTATGAAGCATTCAAACGAAAAATACGTTATAGTTTGTTTCCACACTCACCTTACTTTGAAATATTCAACAGATAAAAAACCTAAAAGATAGCGTTTTCACAAAGAATTATCAAAAACCGTCATAAAGGCGGTTTTTATGATTTATTCACATTGACAATACATCGTCATTTCGGTTTAATATAGGTATATACTCGATTTTTTAAAAATATACTATCTGAGGGAAAAGTAAATGTTGAAGAGTCCGTACTTACAAAGAGTTTTTGATGAAGTGAGAAATAAAGATCTTAATCAACCTGAATTCATTCAAGCTGTAGAGACTTTCTTTTTATCGATGGATGAGTTAGTCATCCAAACCCCTTCAATTGAGAAAAATGCAGTTATGGAACGGTTAATTGAACCAGAACGATTCATCCAGTTTAAAGTGACTTGGGTTGATGATCAAGGATCCATAAAGATTAACAGGGGGTACCGCGTTCAGTTTAATTCACTGCTTGGACCTTTTAAGGGTGGCATTAGATTTCACCCAAGCGTTAATGAATCAACCATGAAGTTTTTAGGTTTTGAACAAACATTTAAGAATGCTTTAACGGGCTTACCACTTGGTGGGGCAAAAGGCGGAAGTGACTTTAATCCGATTGGAAAGTCGGATCAAGAGATTATGAGGTTCTGTCAAAACTACATGTTAGAACTTTATAGACATATTGGACCAAACACGGATGTGCCTGCTGGTGATATTGGTGTTGGTAATCGTGAAATAGGATACTTATATGGCATGTATAAGAAAATTCAGAATGAACACACTGGGGTTCTTACTGGAAAGGGATTGTCTTATGGAGGATCTTTAGTACGAAAAGAAGCTACTGGTTATGGATTGTGTTATTTTGTTACAGAAATGCTAAAAACTTACAGAAGAGATACAATAGAAGATAAAAAAGTAATTGTTTCAGGTTCTGGAAAAGTAGGTTATCATGCCGCTATTAAAGCCTTTGAATTAGGGGCGGTAGTTGTAGGTATGTCGGATATAAATGGCTTTATATATGACCAAAATGGACTTGATATGAAAGCAGTCAGTGATCTTTGTGTGAATGGGGATTTGACAAAGAAATATATTGAAACACATGAGTGTATATATGGCAATAACCCTAGAGATTTATGGCAACAACCATGTGAAATTGCAATGCCATGTGCGATTCAAAACGAGTTGAACTTAGAAGATGCGAAAGCACTTGTTAAAAATGGATGTTTTTTAGTTGCTGAAGGCGCAAATATGCCTTGTACTCTAGATGCGGAAAACTATTTTAGAACACAAAATATTTTGTTTGCACCGGGAAAAGCAGCCAATGCTGGTGGTGTAGCCGTTTCATTATTTGAGATGAGCCAAAATGCACAACATTACCCTTGGCGATACGATGAAGTCGATGAAAAACTAAAAGGTATTATGCGTGACATATTCATCAAATGTTACAGCGCAGCCATTAAATACAAAGACCCATACGATCTGATTAGTGGGGCTAATATCGCCTCATTCCTTAGAATATACGAAGCTATGTTGGAAGAGGGAATTGTATAAACAAGCGTGATAAAGGTATCTTTCAAGATGCCTTTATTTTTATCTATGAACCTGGAATTTTTGGTGTTTATTTCTCAATGATTAACTGTGATTATTCATTCGTTTTGTATGGTGGAAAACATGTATAGAAAAAGGTTTATTAAGGTAAGAAATGATTGATTTATAAATAGTTTTGTTATATGATTAATATACTGGAGAGATGTCTGTGTTAAAAAAGATTATTGTTATATCAAATATGCCGGATTCGGATATTAAAAAACTGGATTCTTTCGATGAAGAGTCAATCTTAAATGGATTGAATGCCATCGAAATTAATAGTATCAAAGATGCGAAGAAATTGGGAAGACTTCTATATAAACACCAACTATTCGATATCTTTGTTTTTTCACGTTCTAAGACATTATTAAAAATCGTATACAGAATTTATCCATATGCTAGACTTGTCTATGAACCTAACACATTCAACAGTCTACCAGACTTATCTAAACAAGCATTAAGTAACCATGCTCATACAGTATGTCTAAAGAGTCAATATGTATCCAGTCAAATGGTTAGAAGACTAAAACTATACGGAATGACAGTTTTTGTTCGTGTTGAAAAGAGTCTTGATTTATATCAAGCTGCTTTGTCAGGCGTTGATGGTGTCATTGGCAATGGCATCACTAAAAAAGACTTAGATATCAAAGGGGATTTTGCTTTTACGCCATTTGTTATTGCACATAGAGGATTACATAAAGATGTCCAAGAAAACAGTGTTGCTTCTGCAAGAAAAGCTGTTGATGTTCACTCGGATGTTATTGAACTAGATTTTCATATGACGAAAGATAATTATATCGTCGTAAACCATGATGAGTCCTTGGGAAGGACTTATCAGAAAGACTATGTAATCAAGAAGGATAACCTTAAGTCTCTACAATCTATTAAAATGACTTATCAAGGGGTTCCTACGGATGAAGTTCTGCCAACACTCAGTTATTTCCATAGTCAAATAAAGGATACTGGAACGCAGTTGCTATTAGAATCTAAAACATCAAGCGCAAAAGCGATGAAACGTCTTAGATATGTTGCACGAGAAATGGATATTCCACCACTTCTTATGAGCTTTTATCCATTTGCATTAGTAAATTTTAAGAAATACTTAAAAGAATATAGTCGTGGGTTCTTAATTGATTTGAATTCAAGTCAAATGAGCATTTCTGATATTATCAAGATTTCAAATAAGTATAATCTAACGATTCATCCGTACTATAATCATAAGAAAAATAATCTGATTGAAATTTTAAGAAAAAGAGCAATCATGGTTTGTCCTTGGGGAATACAGACAGACCACGATTTAAAATACATGTTTTTATCGGGCTATTACGGAATTAATACGGATGAGTCAGATAGATTTAAGGACTTAATCAAGTACTTAAATGTTCACGCTAGACAGAAGTATACGATTGGTGAACCACTCGAACTCGAAGTAACTAGCAATAAAGGGACACGTGTCAGTACTCATTTTGAGATTTTATTCGATAATCCTACAAAACTGGTAATTGATAACAATGTTGTTATTGGTGCTAGTCACGAAGGGTTAGCTCATATATATGCGGTTCATTTCGTTAAAACACCTCTAGTTGAGTATAAACTTGTCTCGGATTTGATCACAGTTGAAGTGGTGAGGGCAAATCATGAATAATTTATACTATCATAATGTATCAAACATAACTCAAACTAAAGAGGGGTATGTCCTAGAAAAATTTAATCCAACTGCATATGCTGGTTTATCAGAAAAAGGTAAAGGCAACATTCATAGTTTTCATGGTTCAGAGATTCGGTTTGTAGCTTCAAATCCAGTAACGATTCATTTAAAATCATTTTCTACCTCAGAAATCATGGTTTATTATGGGGATTTTCAAGGTGAACTCTATACGATTAATCAAGAGTTATCACTGGTGATTACACCTAAGTTTAGCGACTCTGACATAAAGAAACTTTTACCATTCCATCGATTTCATCCAAGTGTCATTAGAATTCTATTTAAAGAATCGCTAATTGTTGAATCAATCATTGGGGATCATTATGTACCAAGTCGCTTATTAATGCCAGAAAAACGCTATTTGGCTTATGGTACAAGCATTACACAAGGTAGAAGCAGCTATTTACCAGACTTGAATTATCCGATGATAATTGGCGAAAAGTTGGGATATGATGTTTTTAACATGGGTATGAGCGGATCTTGTTACATTGAAAAATCCCTCGTGGATGAAATGCTAAAAACTAAGTATGACTTGATTACACTTGAACTTTCGGTCAACATGATTGGGGATGGGTTTCATGTCGATACATTTAAAGAACGTCTTTCATATTTACTAGAGCAAATTCGAATTACTCAACCTAATGCTGTTGTGGTTTGTATGTCTGTACTAGATAATTGGAGAATGTATGGGCTTGATCAAAATAGAGGCAACAAAGACGATGTTATTCTCTATAGAAACGCATTTAAAGAAATTGTTAAGGGGTATCCTAACTATCGTTACATTGATGGAAGTGGCGTATTAAGCAAGCATCACTTATCGTTCGATTTAATTCATCCAGGCCATTATGGAATGATCGAAATAGCAAACCACATCGTTAAAGAAATTGAAAAGATGCTATAAGCGTCTTTTTTTGCGTAAACAAGGAAAAAAAAGTCATTATATGATATAAATGTATTGGAGATGTGATAATTATGGATATGGAAACATTATATTATGAAGCTTTAGGTTATTTGAACCTAAACGTGAAAGAAAAAGATGTATATAAAGCCAATCAGTTATTAGAAAAGTTGGCTGCTGATGGCTATGCAGACGCGTTCTATCATTTGGGTAGAGCCTATGCAATTGGTGAAGGTTATACAATGGATGTAGTAAAAGCTAAAGAATTATATGAGTCGGGAATGTCATTAGGAAGTTTAAAATGCTTCTATGGCTATGCTTTATTACATACAACCGGACATGGGGTACTAAAAGACGAACGTACAGCGAAAGACTATTTTGAAGCTGGCTATTTAGGGTTATTAGATGAAGCTAATCAAAATGATCCTGTTTCTTTATACATTATGGGCAGTTATTATTATCATGGATTTTATGTCAAAAAATATGTAGCAACTGCTATTGAATACCTAGAAAAATCTGCAAAAATAGGTTTTTCAGAAGCTCAGTTTCTTCTAGGATCTATTTATGAAGCCTTAAAATCTGATGTTGGAAGAATTGACGTCATATTTGATAATTATTCAAAGGCAGCCATTCAAGGTCATGCGTATGCGCAATATGCATTAGCATTATTATACATTGATGGTGAAGTGGTTGATAAAAATTATTTTGAGGCGAAGAAATGGCTAGAATTATCCGCCCTACAACACCATTATTTAGCGCTTCATACACTAGGGTTATTTCATTATGAGGGCGAGTTTGGTAAGAAAGATTTTGATAAAGCTTTTGTGTACTTAAAAGAAAGTGCTGATTTAGGCTATGCATCTAGTCAATACTATGTAGGATTAATGAATAAAAATGGCGATGGTGTTGAAAAGAATCCGGATGAAGCAGTTGTTTATTTAACGCTTGCTGCTAACCAAGGAGATATGAATGCACAGTATCACCTAGGCGTTACTTACTTTAAGTTTAAAGGGATGACGCATTACGATAAAGCATTCTTTTGGCTTAATAAAGCTGCTGAACAGAAACATCCTTATGCACAATATAATCTTGGTGTAATGTATCAAAATGGGGATTTTGTTAATCAAGACTATCAAAAAGCCTCGGTTTTATATCGTCAAGCTGCAGAAAAAGATGTGCTTGGGGCATTATATAACCTAGGCATATTATACGTTCGTGGACTTGGTGTTGAGAAGAGTGAAAAAACAGCTATGCACTATTGGAAAAAAGCTGCAGATCTTGGACATGAACCATCGAAAACTTACTTAGAAGCTACCATTAAATTTTTAAAACGTAAGGAGTAGTGACATGAAACTAATAGAAAAAACCATTAAGCTTCCTAAAATAGGCAGGGAGGCTAGCCTTTTTCTTTTAATTCCATCTGATTACACTAAACACGAAAGTTATCCTCTATTAATCATGAATGATGGTCAAAACATGTTTCTCGATGAAAAAGCGTCTTTTGGGACGTCATGGGGACTAATGGAACACTTCGATTCGCTCCCGAGTATGATTATTGCAGGAGTATCTTGTGCAAATGGCTTGGATAGACTGGATGAATATAACCCGTTTGTTTCAAAACCATTTGAGTTAGATGGCATAAAACGTATCACAGGTGGTAAAGGTGATATCTATATTCATGACTTAATCGAAACCGTGATTCCTTTTATAAGTAGTAAATACGCCATTGATGATTCAAATATCACAATTGGTGGGTCCTCTATGGGTGGTTTGATCAGCGTATATGCTAGTTTGACTTATCCAAGTATCTTCAAAAATGCTATTGGCCTTTCCAATGCCTTTTGGATTGCAGAAGAAGATTTTGTTAAATATATCAAACGAACAAGAAAACTACACAAAGGTATGCTTTATATAGATACAGGCGATTCTGAAGACAAAGATGACTTTACGTACATAGAATCAAACAGAAATGTCTATGAAGCGTTACTTTCGAAGAAAATAAATGTTGTCTATCGTGAAATACCAAGTGGAATTCATCATGAATCCAGCTGGAGAGAACGAATTAAAGATATTATTATTGAAGTCATTAAGTAAAAAAGCACTTAGTTCATCGCTATGATGACTAAGTGCTTTTTGTATTTATTACTTAGAATTTAATTTAATGATTTCAACCATAATGTCTACGGCTGTTTCCATTTGATTTATGCTTGCAAACTCATATCTGCCATGGAAATTAAAACCACCTGTACCAAGATTTGGACAAGGAAGACCCATGAATGTTAGTCTTGCACCGTCTGTTCCGCCTCTTATAGCTTCAGAATGTGGAATTAAACCATTGTTAGCAATAGCCTTTTTGGCCAACTCTACAGGCATCATATCATTTTTAAGGATTTCATACATGTTAAAGTAGCTGTCAGTGATATTAAGCTTAACAGCTTCATAGCCATACTTTTCATTCAAGTATTTTGTAATGGCTTTGAAGTCTTCTTTTTGTTCGTTGAACTTAGTCATGTGGTGGTTTCTTATGATGTAGTGCATGTGTGCGTGTTCAACAGAACCATTGATTTGACTTAAGTGATTAAACCCTTCATAACCTTCTGTATATGCTGGGTTTTGGAATACTGGAAGCATTTGATGAAACTCGAATGCGATGTGCATGGCGTTAACTAATTTATTTTTAGCTGAGCCTGGATGAATGGATTTACCTACAAAATCAATAGTTGCGCTAGCTGCGTTGAAGTTTTCAAATTCGATGCCGCCAATTAATGACCCATCCATTGTATAAGCAAACTTGGCTTTAAACCAATCAAGGTTAAATAAATCTGCACCACGTCCAATTTCTTCATCAGGGGTGAAACCGATATAGATGTCACCGTGTTCAAATGGAGCTTTAGTCATGATGTCAACCATCGTCATGATTTCCGCAACACCAGCTTTATCGTCCGCACCTAATAACGTGTTACCGTCTGTAACGATAATATCATCACCGATTACATACTTTAATGCTTCGAAATGTGTTGGGTCCATGGATAACTTCTCATTAAGAATAATTGGAGATCCATCGTAATCTTTGATGATACGAGGGGAAACATTATCTCCGGGTGCATCGGGGCTAGTATCCATATGGGCAATAAAGCCAATTGGTGTAATATCTTTCTTTGAATTGGATTTAATTAATCCGTATACGTACCCATGTTCATCCATGAACGCATTTTCTACGCCCATTTCTTTTAATTCATTAACTAGGATTTCGCCTAGATTTTTTTGTTTTAGTGTTGAAGGGCAAGTCTCAACAGTTGGATCTGATTGAGTATCAATTGATACATATTTTAAAAATCTTTCTACTAAGTTCATATAGTGATACCTCCATGTATATTATATAACAAATAGGCCTCTAAGCTTAACATAAATCACACTCGAATGGAAAAATCAATAATTTCAATCTATATTTCAACAATTTTGGCTTTATCGCAACTCAAAAATTAAAAAAATCAATATCAAAATTAAAAAAATCAATATTAGTGTTGACAATTAATAATTATGGCTATACACTAGTGTCATCGGAGGGGATAACATGAGTAAGTATTCCTTAGAGTCTGTTGAAAAGCAGTCAATTACTGTCAACGACTATTTGAACTATAAATTAAAGGCTTTAAAACCCTATAAGTTTAAGAAGGCAAGTGGGTTACGAATGGCAATTATGTACAAAAATTACTTATTCTTATCACCAATGATACCATTTTGGATCGTGAATGTGTTTAAGAAAAGACTGATTAAAATCAGTAATAATCGTTACATGAAAATGGCCAGCCCAATTACGATTAACATTGTAGAACTTCTCAAGATGTTAGGTAAAAATAACTTAATCTTAGAAGTTCAATCTAGCGATGAACCATTCAGATTTGAATTATGGGGCGCATAAGCCGAAGGAGAATGTATGAGAGATATTACTAAAGTATTCGAACTCTTGGGATCTGATTTAGTGATTACAGAGATTCAAAGTAAACAAAAAGATTTAACGATTAAAGGGGAATTTCAATTATCAAAGTTTGATTACCTTTCAAAGGAACAACAATACTTCATCGAAGTGTTTATTAAAAACCAAGGTAATATCAAACAAATCGAAAAAGAGTTAGGAATTTCTTACCCAACCGTAAAGAAAAACCTAGATGAAGTATCTCAAGCTTTAGGATATAAAGTTGAAACGCCTAAAGAAGATGAGAAACGTATAGATATATTTAATCAAATCAGAAATGGATTAATTTCAATCGAAGAAGCCGAAGAGCTTTTAAGAAAGCTTAAATAAGGAGAGAAACATGAGCGATAGTCAAAAAATTTTAGAGATGTTAAAAGAAGGCATCATCACAGTAGATGAGGCAGATAGATTATTAAAAGCGTTAGAAAAAGAACCATCTGATCAATCAAAAGTTGAAGTAATCGTCCCTAAATACAAATCCGACCCAAAAAATTTAATGTTTAAAGTTAGAATCATTTCAGGTGACGGAGACAAAGTCAATGTAAATATCCCATTAAAGTTTGCGAAAACAGCTTTAAAGAGTGGTAAAATTAACTTTGGAAACAGTGATATTCAAAACAACATTGACATGGATTCAATTATTGAGATGATTGAAGATGGACACATTGGAGAAATCGTGGATATCACAAGTGCGGATGGAGATATAGTTAAAATCTTCATCGAATAAAAAATACGTTAGAAAGTTAGGTTAGAATCATGGTTTTTGGAAAATATTTTAACAAGTATTATATTAAATACTTCATACCATTAATATTAGGCGTAATAACCCTAGTATATATAGATTCAATTCAAGTAGAAATACCAGCGATTTTCTCATCATTAATTGATGGATTTAATGATAATGTCCTAACCAAACAAGACTTTCATGACAGTCTCCAAAGACTTGTCATGATTGTTCTCGTTATGGTGGTTGGGCGTTTCTTATGGAGAGTATTCGTATTTGGAGCAGCAAGATTTATCGAGAACGACATTAGAATCGATATGTTCAAGAAAGCAGAAGCATTAGGAATAGACTACTATGCTAAGCATAAAGTTGGTGGTATTATGACCTACTTTACAGCTGACTTGGAAGCATTAAGACAAGCCTTTGGGCCTGGTATTTTAATGTTGGTTGATTCACTCGCATTAGGGTCTATCGTTGTAATACGAATGGCAAAGTTATCTGGAACCATGACATTGATTGCGGTTATTCCAATGGCTTTATTAGGGGTAGTCGCTATCTTTATATTAAAACGTATGCGTTTAAAGTTTAAATATCGACAAGAGGCCTTTGAAGAAATGAATGAGTTTACTCAAGAATCTTTTTCTGGGTTCTCAGTTATTCGTGCGTTCGTTAGAGAGGCGAAAGAAGCCTATTTCTTTAAATTAAAGAATGATCAATTTTATGAAAAACATGTAGACTTTGTCAAGTCGATGATCTTCGTTAATATAATTATTAATGTTTTTATTAACCTAACCATCCTTACAATAGTAGTATATGGTGCATTTTTGGCTTTAACAACCAACTTCAGTGCTGGGGATTTAACCGAATACTTCACATTATTTACATTACTTATCTGGCCAGTTATGGCACTATCTCAATTCGCATCCATTAGTAGCCAAGCACAAGCCAGTAAGAAACGTGTCAGTGACTTCTTAAGTGAACCAGTTATGATCAAAGATGCACCTAGTGTTTCAGAAAAACCTATTACCGGTTCAATCGAGTTTAATCACCTAAATTTCTCTTATCCAGATGATTTAGAACATGAGGTTCTAAGCGACATATCTTTTAGAATTGAAGCGGGAGAAATGGTTGGTATTTTAGGAAGAACTGGATCTGGTAAGAGTACTTTAGTCGATTTATTGCTAAGGCTTTACAACATTAATCCAAAATCACTATTTTTAGATGGTAATGATATTATGGAACTACCATATAGGCATGTGAGAAAACACATTGCATACGTACCACAAGATAACTTCTTATTCTCAGAAACACTCCTCAACAATATAGGATTTAGTGAGGATAATATATCACTAGAAAAAGCTTCATATTATGCTAAATTAGCGGACGTCCATGATAACATTGTGGATTTCAAGGACGGATATGAAACAGAGATTGGTGAACGTGGTGTGACTTTATCAGGGGGACAAAAACAAAGAGTATCGATTGCGAGAGCACTTTCTAAAGATGCCCCAATATTAATCTTAGATGACTCAGTTTCTGCCGTTGATACAAAGACAGAAGAAGCAATCATCAAGAATCTTCAAAATATAAGAAAAGATAAGACGACCATTATTATTGCACATAGAATTTCTACCGTTAAGAAGATGGACAAAATTGTCTTATTAGATAACGGGAAACTGCTTGATGTGGGGACACATGAAGAATTATTAAGTAGATGTGAATTGTATCAGGACATGGTTAAGAAACAAACATTAGAACAGATGGTAGGTGGGGACGCATGAGAGACTTCCAAGAACAGACCATAACCAAGACTGACCGTTCAATTGTGAACCGATTAGTTAAATATGCTAGACCCTTTACCAAGGACTTTTTGATCTCTTCACTATTAATGTTAGGGGACATTGCTGTATCTGCATTAGCACCTATATTGATCGGGTTTGCAATTAGAATCATTGGAAGAACGGGGTCAGTTTCTAGTAAGATGGCTCAATTTGCATGGATTGGAGTACTCTTCTTAGGTATTATTGCCTTAGTATCGGTGATCATTTATTATCAAAACTGGTTATTGCAACGTGCAGGACAAAAGATTGTATATGATATTAGAATGCAGGTCTTTGATCATATTCACACATTATCCAACAATCAAATTAACCAAATCCCTGTTGGAAAACTGGTAACTAGAGTAACCAATGACACGAACACATTATCAGAAATGTACTCAAGTGTTATTGTGTCACTACTTAGAAACTCCTTAATGATGGTAACCTATTTTGTCATCATGTTGATCTTTGATTACAAATCCACTTTGATGATGGCGCTTGTGTTTCCGTTTGTCATTGTTTCGACTTTATTATTCAGAAAACTATCGAGAAAGACTTATAGAAACGTAAGAAATCGTGTAAGTAATATGAATGCTTTCCTTTCTGAAAATCTCTCTGGGATGAAACTGACACAAATATTCAATCAAGAAGATAAGAAATATAAAGCGTTTGTAACCCAAAGTAAGAACCTTAGAAAAGCTCAGTTTAATGAAATCTTAGTCTTCGCGATCTACAGACCATTAATGTACTTGTTCTCAATGGCAGCTACCATGATTATTATTTACTACATCGGACTAGACATTTTGGATTTAATTAACCAAAATGCGAGCCCAGAAGTGATCATCATTAAAGTGAGCTTATTGGTTACAATGTATCAATATGCCAATAGCTTCTTTGAACCAGTTCAACAATTAGCAGAGCAGTTTAACGTACTACAAAGTGCATTGGCTTCAAGCGAAAAGATTTTTGATGTATTAGACACAGTACCAGAAATTAATGACGAAGAAGATGCAATTGAACTTGTGGATTTTAAAGGTGAAATTGAATTTAAGAACGTTTGGTTCCAATACAATACAGACGAATGGATTTTGAAAGATGTTTCCTTTAAAGTTAATCCAAATGACACAGTTGCCTTTGTTGGAGCAACCGGCTCAGGTAAAACAACGATTATGAGCTTAATTGTAAGAAATTATGACATTCAAAAGGGTCAAATCCTGATTGCTGGCATTGACATCAAACGCATAAAGCGTTCTAGCCTGAGAAAACACATAGGTCAAATGCCTCAAGATGTATTCTTATTTACAGGAACCATTGAATCAAACATAACTTTACATGATGACACTGTACCTAAAGAAAAAGTGATTTCATCCGCTAGCTATGTTGGAGCAAATACATTTATTGATCGTTTAGATGATGGTTATGACCATATCGTACGAGAACGCGGAATCAACTTCTCAACTGGGCAACGTCAACTCTTAAGTTTCGCAAGAGCTCTTACCTATGAACCATCGGTAATGATTCTCGATGAGGCCACAGCAAACATTGACTCAGAAACCGAATCCTTGATACAAGAGTCTTTAGAGAAAATGATGCAACTTAATACAATGTTAGTGGTAGCTCACAGATTATCAACCATCCAACATGCAGACAAGATTATTGTCATGCAAAAAGGTGAAATCAAAGAAATGGGCAAACACCAAGAACTCCTTAAACAAAAAGGATTGTATTACAATTTGTATCAACTACAATACGAGTCCAAAAAATAGTTAAAAGCCGTGTAAAACGGCTTTTTTATTATATAAATAAAGATTTTTCGGTTATACTAGTAATTAAGGAGGGAACATATATGAAAGAAACATATTTAAAACAGACTAAAGAAGAAAGACTTAATTATTTAAAATCCCTTCACGCCTTTGATTTAAAAGAACTGTATTTATCTTTAGAGGATGAGGATAGAGATGAACTGTTCTCGCTTTTAAACGATTCATCAAAAGCAGATTTGCTATCCTATCTAGATATCGATGATGCTCTATTATTGGTTAACACTTTAGAAACTGAAGAACAAGCAGATATCTTAAGTGAAATGGAACCTGATGATGCGATAGATATTATCAATGAACTTGAAAGTGAGGACAAAGAGGACCTAATCAGTCAACTTGAACCAGAACTTAAAGAGGACTATTATTCACTTTCATCTTATGATGAGAATGAAACGGGTTCAATCATGACGAATAGCTTTTTGGAAGTTTATTTAGACATGGAAATCAAAGAAGTCATGAAGTATTTAGTTCAAAATGCACCAGAAGTTGAAACCATTAACAAACTTTATGTCGTTGATAAACACAAAACATTTATCGGCATTCTACCGCTTAAAAAACTAATCAAAGCCAAGTCACCGTGTTATGTAAAAGATCTATACGAATCTAGTTTATTTGTCTATGCAAATGACGATAAAGAGGACTCCGTTGATTTTATTCAAGAAAATGGGCTAAATTATTGCCCAGTACTAAACGATAAAAATGAACTTGTTGGGATCATCTCACTGGATGATGCGATTGATACGTATGAAGAAGAAATGATTGAAGACATCGAAAAAATGTATTTGGTCAGTGATGATTCTAACGAAGGGGCCATAAAAAGTGCATTACAACGATTACCTTGGTTGATTGTTTTACTGGTATTAGCTTTACCAATTGCTAGATTAGCGCTGGTATTTGAGGGCATCTTATCAACTTACACCATTATTGTTATTCTTCAACCCTTGATATTGTCAATGGTTGGGAATGCAGGCACTCAAACATTAACGTTTAGTCTAATTATGTTGTCCGATGATGAACCAAATCACATAGTAAGGAAGAGTTTGCTCTATGAGTTTGGCTCCGGAATATTATCCGGATTAGTGCTATCCGTTATATCCTTTGTTGTTACAATCGTGTTCATTCTTATTAATCCTTCTCTAAACCAAAACCCAATGATATTTGGATTAGTTATTGGCTTATCTGTGTGGCTTTCCATTACAGCAGGGACATTCTTTTCAAGCATCATTCCTGTTCTTATTAAACGCATGGGTTTAGACCCAGCATCGGCTTCAGGGCCACTGATCACGACCGTAATCGATATATCAACAATCATCATCTATTATGGATTAGCCAGTCTCATGGTGGAGGCGTTCTTATGAAGAAAATACTAGATGTAGTATCCAAAGACTATGTGACACTTTTAGAAGGTATGGACGTTAAAGAAGCGATGAAAAAAGTCATCTCGACTTCAACAGACGAAACGTTGATAGATGTTTTATACATTGTAGATTCAAAGAATAAACTCTTAGGAATTTTAGACTTAAAAGACCTAATTATTGCGCGTTCACCAATGAAGATTAGAGAGATTATGAACGTCAAATACCATCACATTAGTGAGTTCGACTCGATCGCAAAAGCGATTGATACGATTCAAGATTATGACCAGGATATGATTCCTGTACTATCTAAATCGAAAACGATTTTAGGCATTTTCACAGCTGAAATGGCACTAAATATGTTAGCGGATGAGACGCTTGAAGACTATCATAGATTGGCTTCATTATCTGAATATGATGTTCATTCAAAACCAATCTCAAGAAGTAAAAAGAGGCTTCCGTGGCTCATTATCCTTTTAGGATTATCTTTAATAACGGCATCCGTACTATCGATTTTTGAATCTACCATTCAAAGTGTGATTCTATTAGTGCTTTTCCAACCGATGATTCTTGACTCAGCAGGGAACATATCTACCCAATCACTCGCGAGAACGATATTGGTTATGAATGAAGACCCAGATGCCAAATTAACTAAGTTCATCAAAAAAGAACTTTTGGTTGGCTTCATTAATAGCGTCATAGTTTCATTGACAGGCTTTCTTTTTTCATTGTTATTCTTATATGTATTTGAAAACGGATTTACAGAAGCCAATCTTCAAATTAGCATAACAGTAAGTATGACTCTTTTAGTAGCGTTATCGGTTGGGGCTCTAACTGGTGCATTTATTCCAGTGACTTTGAAACGGATGAACGTTGATCCTTCAGTCGCATCTGGACCATTTATGACTACTTTAAACGACGTCATATCACTATTTATTTATTTTAGTTTAGCAACCATTTTTTTAGTATAGGAGAATATATCACATGGATTATTTAGAAACGTATTTAGCATTTAGAGAAAAGAGAATGGCCTATCAGTATGCCTTATGGTTAGTCTCATGGGACCAAGAAACTGAGGCCCCCAAAAATGCCATGGATTATCGCAGTAATCAAATAGAAACTTTATCTACTTTGGCATATGAAGTAGATACTGACCCATTAAGAATTGAAGCCATTGATAAGCTAGCAGAAGATGACACCCTAGAATTAGAGCTTAAAAGAGAAATCCATTTGGTCAAAAAAGATTTAGATCAAATGAGAAAGATTCCTAAAAAGGACTATATTGAGTTTCAAGTATTGTTATCACAAGCGGGTCAAATTTGGGCTGAATCAAGAGAAAAAAATGATTTTGAAGGGTTCTTACCAACACTAGAAAAAGTAATCAATTTCCAAAAAACAATGGTTAAGTACTTAGAAACAGACACATTAAAAGGGTATGACGTACTGCTTGACATGTATGAGCCTGGAATGAGTACTACCGATTATGATGTCTTTTTTGAAACCCTAAAAGAAAAGCTTGTGCCGTTTGCAAAGAAAGCTGCCGCAACCAAACAAGTGTTCTCACGCAGTTTAAAAAAAGCCTTCCCTATCGAACCACAAAGAGCTTTTAACAAATATTTGTTAGAAGTTTTTAACTACAACATGGATCAAGGGGTTTTAAAGGAATCTGCACACCCATTCACATCGGGAGTATCTAGTGTGGATACGAGAATCACAACCAGTTATCAAGATGACTTTAGAAGTGCAATCTTCTCAACCATTCATGAAATGGGTCATGGCATCTATGAACAACAAGTTAATCCAGCCTATGATTACACTGAATTAAAAGGTGGCGTTTCTATGGGAATTCATGAGTCACAATCTAGACTATATGAAAACATGCTTGCTAGAAGTGAATCATTTTGGCAAACACACTACCCTAAACTCCAAGAGACTTTTAAGAAAGAACTAAAACATGTTACCTTAGAAGAATTCGTTCGTTACGTTAATGAAGTTAAAATGAACCTTATTCGTGTAGATGCAGATGAACTTACCTATAGCCTACACATCATGGTTAGATATGAAATCGAAAAGATGTTATTTAATGGAAAGCTAAAACCAAAAGACTTACCTAAAACTTGGAATAAACTCTATAAAACCTATCTTGGAATCAAACCTAAGACAGACAAAGAAGGCGTATTACAAGATATTCACTGGTCATTAGGTTCATTTGGTTATTTTCCAACTTACGCATTAGGCAGTGCAATCTCTGCTCAAATCTATCATAAGATGAATCAATCAATTAACATCGATGAAGCTTTAATATCTAATCAAGTGTATAAGATAAACGAATGGCTTAAACAAAATATTCATCAATATGGATGCTTATATGAGCCTAAAACACTATTGATGATGGCAACCAATGAACCATTCAATCCAAATTATTATGTAGATTACTTAATCAGCAAGTACGAGAAAATACTAGGTATTAAAGCCTAAGGAGGGTTTATGCAATCGCTAAAGAAACTTTATAAAATAGGTCATGGTCCATCAAGTTCACATACAATGGGACCAGGGTTTGCTGCAACCTATATTAATCAGAAACACCCATCTGCAACCCATTATAATGTGACCCTTTTTAACTCGTTAGCACTAACAGGAAAAGGGCATTTAACAGACCAAGTTATCTTAGACACATTTAGTCCAAAACCTGTTCGTTTCATTCAGGCAATTGACATCAATAAACACCCAAATTATATGGTGTTTGAAGTATTCCAAGGAGACACACTCCTAGATAGTATTTCTGTTAAGAGTATTGGTGGTGGAGACATCTTATATGATAAAGAAGAAAATGAAATCATAGATGTCTATCAAGAGAAAACATTTGATGAAATCAAAGCGTATTGTACAAATAAAAAGGTAAGTCTATACGATTATGTTATAGAAAAAGAGTCAGGAGACATTCAAGCATTCTTAAAATCCATTTGGGAACAAATGAAAAAAACTGTTGAAAAAGGATTAAATACAGAGGGGTTATTGCCAGGAGATTTAAAGGTTCAAAGAAAAGCAAAAACCTTATTTAGTCGTGCTAAAGTAAACGAAACGGATTCACAGATGCAAAATAGACTCGTTAGCGCCTATGCATTCGCTGCATCTGAAGAAAATGGGGCTGGTGGGATTATTGTCACTGCACCTACATGTGGGGCTTCTGGTGTATTGCCAGCAGTACTATATTATTTATATAAAGATTCTAAGATTGAAGAAAAGAAAATCATCGAATCCCTTGCGGTAGCAGGTGTAATCGGTAATGTTATTAAGCAAAACGCAACAATTAGTGGTGCTGTCGGCGGATGCCAAGCAGAAGTAGGTTCTGCCTGCTCAATGACGGCTGCAGCCATGGCATACATCGAAGGCATGAGCCTAGACGAAATTGAATATGCTGCTGAAATTGCAATGGAACACCATTTAGGGTTAACGTGTGACCCAATAGATGGCTATGTTCAAATCCCTTGCATTGAAAGAAATGCTGTTGCAGGCATTCGCGCAATCAATGCCGCAAGCCTAGCTGGGTTCTTATCCGATACAAGAAAAATATCCTTTGATATGATTGTTAATACCATGTATCAAACCGGACTAGACATGCATCCAAAATATAAAGAAACCGCAGAAGCAGGTATGGCCTTCTTCTATAAAACGAAAAAATGAACCCAATAATTAAGACATATGACTTGGACTATCAAGGCCAAGGCATCGGAAAACTGAATGAAAAAACCACTTTTATCAAAGGCATGTTCGCCAATGAAGTGGGACGTATCTCTATCATTAAAGATAAGAAAAACTATGTTACGGCAGAGTTAGTAGAACTTATTGAAAAAAGCCCGGATCGAATCTCTGATTTAAGTTTTGATTATGCCCCTTTATATGGGTTATCCCTAGATGCAGAATGCCTTTGGCAGGAAAAGATTACAAAAGAAACCCTTAAGAAGATCGCAAATCTTGATGTGAGTGTAAATCCTACGGTTTCAGATAACCGTAAACTACACTACCGAAATAAGATTACGCTACATACCAAACTAATAAATGGTGTTTTAAAACTGGGTGTCTATAGGGAACAATCAAGAGATTTAATCGAGATTAACAATCATGAGCTAGCATTACCTATTTTAACTAAAACGATTAGAGAACTTTCGACCTTATTTGGAATAAAACAGTTTACTTTTAATTGGTTGAAACATATTACCCTGCGTACCAATGAAAAACAGGTAATGATGGTTTTAAGCGTTAATGAAACACCAAGTGACTTATCATCTGTGATTGAACTTTTTAAGCCTTATGCGGACTCATTATATATCAATCATTCGATAGAAGACTATGAGATTCTTGGAGCGGATTCAATACATATATATGGACTAAAGACCTTACCACTTGAATTCAATCACGTTTCCTTTAACATAGGTCCAAGTGGTTTTTTCCAAGTGAATACAGAAGTTGCTAAAAAAATGTATGACCATATCAAAGCTAATATAAGAGGTAGAATAATCATTGATGCCTATGCTGGAATGGCTTCAATCGGTCAGTATATATCCAATAATGAGACGACAGTATATGCGATAGAGTCCAATGAAGATTCTATTATTCAAGCAAAAGCATCTATTATTCAAAATAAACTTTCTAATATTGAAATTATACAAGGACAAGTCGAAGAGAAACTAGAAATAGTGATTCCAAAATCAGATGTGATCATATTCGACCCTCCAAGAAGTGGGTTAAGCGAAAGAATCATTGACATGATTATTGAGCATCCAATTAAGCAAATAGTTTATGTTTCTTGTGACTTAAAGACACTCGCAAGAGATATGAAAAAACTATCGGAATACTATGTAATCCAATCAATTACACCCTTTAGAATGTTTCCTTCAACCTATCACGTTGAAAGTATCACATTGCTTTCTCTAAAAACCGCTTAACAAAGCCATTCGTATAATAGAACAAGAAGCATCTAACTACTTTAAATAGGGTTAAATGCTTCCTTTTTTTTGCTTTTTGCCCAATGTGGAAACATCAAAAGATGCACTAAACATATATTTTGCTTTAGCAAGGAAACACTCATCTGCTCATAATATATTGATATTCTCCAGATAATAGCATATAATAAAATTAAGTGGAGGAAATAATATGATTGTTACAACATTAAACTTAAAAGAAAAGTATAAGAGTTATACGGATATTAATGGCAAAATCAAAAGAGATATTGATAATGGTTTCTTATTTCCTCTTGTACGAGGCATTTATGAAACAGAAAGCTCGGTTGATGGTTTTTTACTTGCTTCATATATTTATGGACCATCCTATTTATCTTTCGAATATGCACTTTCCTATCATAATCTCATTCCTGAAAGAGTTGTTGTTTATACGAGTGCTACATTCAACAAACGAAAAAGTAAGGTTTATCAAAATCATTTCGGACTTTATACCTATAGAGATGTTCCAAATGCTGCATTTCCTTATTCAGTAAAAGCTTATGAAGAAGACGGGTATGCTTACTTTATAGCTAGCCCAGAAAAAGCACTATGTGATTTACTATATAATAGAAAACCAGTAACAAGTATCAAAGAATTAAAGAGACTGCTTTTTGAGGATTTATGGGTAAATAAAGATATGTTTGAACAACTAAACTTTGATGAAATACTATTTTTATCTGATAAATACATATCGAACAATATGAAGCACTTAAGAAAATACATTGAAAGTGAGTATATGAAATGACAATTATTCAGCAGATGATCAATAAGTATAATCCAAAAACCTTAGAAGATAAGAAGCATGCAATAAAAGAAGTTTTACAAGAAGTGGTGTTGGCTGGTCTTTCTAAAACTGACTTTTTTACCCATGCTGCTTTTTATGGTGGAACAGCTTTAAGAATTTTTTACGGAATGGATAGATTTAGTGAGGATTTGGACTTTAGCTTACTTGTATCAGATGATACTTTTGATATAAGTAAATATTTTAAACCAATAAGTGACGCCGTAAACTCACTTGGACTCAATTTTGAAGTTTCCAAAAAGGATAAGACGGTAAACTCAAATATTGATTCAGCTTTCATCAAAGGTAATACAAAAGAAACCTTGATTACTATTTATTCAAGTTCATCAGATTCCAGACTTATTGTTCATAATGAAAAGATTATCATAAAGTTTGAAGTTAATGTAAATCCCCCACTATACGCACATACAGAAATTAAGTTTCGATTATTACCATTCCCATACCAAGTTCGAGTTTATGATGCCTCATCGTTATTTGCTGGCAAAATTCATGCTGTGATTGCTAGAAGTTGGAAGAACCGCATAAAGGGCAGAGATTTATATGATTATGTCTATTATTTAAGTTTAGAGACAAAAGCTAATTTAAAACACTTAGAATCTAGACTCAAACAAACTAAAACAATTGACGAAGACATCAAACTTTCTCGAGATTTATTAATTGACATGTTGGAAAAACGATTTGATCAGATTGATTATGATATTGCCAAATCCGATGTTAGCCCATTTATTAAAGATCAGTCTAGTTTAGACCTTTGGAGTAGCGAATTTTTTAAATCCATTACTAAGCAAATTAAAGTAGATTTAGTGGATAATAATGATTAAACCCAAACAACTTAAAATAGGTGACATACATTTGCTACATTATCATCCGTTCAGAATAGAACATGCACATGCTTTATTCATTAAATATAATAAGTAGGAGGCATTCATGATTAACAAAAAAGAAATAAGAAAGAAATTAAACGAAAGATTTAATCCAAGGTTAGCAAGTGTCTCAGACCTTAATGAAGTTCGTGGAGATAGATTTAAGCAACATAGCGCATATAATCATGAGAATATGGATTTAATTGACATCACTGAAGGTGCGATTTATAACACTTGGAAAGAACTTGTAGATTGCTATGATATTTTTGTTTTTGACAGTGAAGAATCCAAAAAAATCGATGATTATGAGTATGGAAAAAATGATGGATATACATGCAATTTTCTAGTTGTTGAATATGATGAGCATGAGATTGTAACACAATACTTTATCTGGAATGGTTACAGTAATATAACAAAAGAATTACTTGTGATTTTAGAGCAAGTTAAATAAGATCATATGAAAAATCCTTTGTTTATTGTGCAACTTAAATGGATTAAAGATTTATTCTTTTATGGAGATGAGGTAATTATGACGCTCACTTATAGTTTTAGATTAAAACCTATAAATATGTTACTTTGGCATTATAGACGGTTTTCAACCATGTAAATGTAAACATATTTTAGTCGATTTTGATGTTACTTTGATACACACAATGTTGATTTTGTAAGCAATCTAGTCGCATCAACGCATGTTGAAACTATCACATTGCTTTCTTTAAAAACGTCTTAACAAAGCCGTTCATAAAACAGTAGTAGAAGCATCTAACCCATTAAAGTAGGGTTAAATGCTTCTTTTTTTGGTTTTATCCATGATATGTTTCGGCTACGATTATTTTGTTTTGAAAAATACTAGTCACTCTGATCTAAAAGATATCAAAGAAACTAAATATATTGATATTCTCCAGATAATAGCATATAATAAAATTAAGTGGAGGAAATAATATGATTGTTACAACACTAAACCTAAAAGAAAAGTATAAGGATTATACGGATATTAATGGTAAAATCAAAAGAGACATTGATAGTGGTTTCTTATTTCCTCTTGTACGTGGTATTTATGAAACTAACGAATCAGCTGATGGATTTTTACTCGCTTCTTATATTTATGGACCATCCTATTTATCTTTCGAATATGCACTTTCATATCATAATCTCATCCCTGAAAGGGTTGTTACTTATACAAATGCAACATTCAACAAAAGAAAAAGCAAAGTTTATCAAAACCATTTCGGACTTTATACCTATAGAGATGTTCCAAATGCTGCATTTCCTTTTTCAGTAAAAGCATATGAAAAAGACGGGTATGCTTATTTTATGGCTAACCCAGAAAAAGCACTATGTGATTTACTATATATAAGAAAACCAGTAAAAAGTATGAAAGAACTAAAAATGTTACTTTTTGATGATTTACGGATAAACAAGGATATCTTTGAACAACTTAACTTTGATGAAATACTGTTTTTATCTGATAAATACATCTCGAGCAATATGAATTACTTAAGAAAATACATTGAAAGTGAGTATATGAAATGACAATTATTCAGCAGATGATCAATAAGTATAATCCGAAAACGTTAGAAGATAAGAAACACGCAATAAAAGAAGTTTTACAAGAAGTGGTTTTGGCAGGTCTTTCTAAAACCGACTTTTTTACCCAAGCTGCTTTTTATGGTGGAACAGCTTTAAGAATTTTTTACGGAATGGATAGATTTAGTGAGGATTTGGACTTTAGTCTACTTGTATCAGATGATACTTTTGATATTAGTAAATATTTTAAACCAATAAGTGATGCTGTAAACTCACTTGGACTCAATTTTGAAGTTTCCAAAAAGGATAAGACAGTAAACTCAAATATTGATTCAGCTTTCATCAAAGGTAATACAAAAGAAACCTTGATGACTATTTATTCAAGTTCGTCGGATTCTAGACTTATTATCCATAACGAAAAGATTATCATCAAGTTTGAAGTTGATGTAAATCCACCGCTATACGCACATACAGAAATAAAGTTTCGTTTATTACCATTCCCCTATCAAGTTCGAGTTTATGATGCTTCATCGTTATTTGCTGGTAAAATTCATGCCGTGATTGCTAGAAGTTGGAAGAACCGCATAAAGGGCAGAGATTTATATGATTATGTCTATTATTTAAGTTTAGAGACAAAAGTGAATTTAAAACACTTAGAATCTAGACTGAAACAAACTAAGACAATTGACGAAAACATCAAGTTGACTCGAGATTTATTAATTGACATGTTGAAAAAACGATTCGACCAGATTGATTATGATATTGCCAAATCCGATGTTAGACCATTTATTAAAGATCAGTCTAGTTTAGACCTTTGGAGTCGCGAGTTTTTTAAATCCATTACGGAGCAAATTAAAGTGGATTTGGGGGATAATAATGATTAAGCCTAAACAACTTAAAAAGGGTGACAAAATCGCCATTGTTAGTTTATCATCGGGTATATTAGGTGAACCTAAAGTGAAACACCAGGTAGAACTTGGCATAAAAAGATTAGAAGAACTAGGTCTTGAACCTGTCTTTATGCCTAATGCGCTAAAGGGATTAGACTTTGTAAAAAACAACCCGAGTAAAAGAGCTGATGATTTAAGACTTGCATTTAAAGATCCGACTATAAAGGGCATTATTTGTGCCATTGGTGGGGACGATACTTATAAAACAATACCGTATCTTATGAATGAGGAGTTTAAAAGTCTGGTACTTTCAAATCCGAAAGTTTTTATAGGTTTTTCAGATTCTACGAATAATCATTTGATGCTAAATAAATTAGGATTAGTAACTTATTATGGGTTAAATTTCTTATCAGATCTTTGTGAACTACAGAAGGAAATGATTCCATACACACTGAACAGCTACAAGAGATTATTTATAAATGATGAACAGTTTGAAATAAAATCTAGTTCTAAATGGTATTTGAATAGAACAAACTATGGCGTAGATCAACTATCTGTTCCGCTTTACGATTTAGATGAAAACAAAGGGCACGAGTTCTTAAATGGATCGGATGTCATTGATGGCGTATTCTGGGGAGGATGTCTAGAAAGTATCTATGATTTGTACACAAGTGAGAGGTATCCAGATCAAAGGCATATTTATGATAAGTATGGGTTAATTCCTAACAAAGATTTTTTTACTGACAAAATCATATTTCTCGAAACAAGTGAAGAAAAACCAACACCAAAAATGTTTGAAAGTATGCTTTACTTCTTAATTGAAGAAGGTGTTATTAGTCATGCTAGGTGTTTATTGGTTGGTAAACCATATGATGAGGTCTATTATCAAGAATATAAAGAAGTATTATTGAAGATATCAAATGATATGGGTTTACCCATAGTATATAACTTAAACTTTGGACATGCACTTCCAAGAACCATTATTCCTTACGGGATTAAAGGGAAAGTTGATTTTTATAACAAGTCAATTTCAGTAGTAGAAAGAATGTTTGAATAGTTATTGATATCTACTACATTATCTAGCACAAGTAAATTCTAGTTGTTTTGACCACTTATGCGATATAATTTATGTTACTTTGGTATTATAGACAGTTTTCAACCATGTAAAGGAAAACATATTTTGGTTGATTTTGATGTTTCTTTGATACACACAACGTTGATTTTGCAAGCAATTCAGTCTTGTCAACGCACGTTGAAACTATCACATTGCTTTCTTTAAAAACCACTTAACAAAGCCATTCATATAATAAGACAAGAAGCATTTATCCCTTAAAAACTGGGTTAAATGCTTCTTTTTTTGCTTTTTGCCCAATGTGGAAACATATCAAAATCAATGTGGAAACATCAAACTATGCTCTAAGCATATATTTTCTTGAGTGTTAGAACATCTAATTGATAAAAAATTATATCACTACAACCCGATATAACATCTTAGCTAAGCCATCGGGCGCGTGATATGTTTCCACAATGATTGGTTCAGTTTTTAAGAACTCAAAACGTCGTTCTTTGAACTCATTGTCTGAATAATTCTTGGTTCCAGCAATACAGTATACAATCTCATTTGGACTTACGGATATCATTTTATAGATGAATGTACTCAAAATCTCTGAATCAAGTTCATCGATGACTAGATTCTTTTTACCTAGAATCTCGTTGATCTTATCCATACGTTTTCTGGTGTCATAGTTTTCTACATGTTCAAGTTCAAGTTTGTTAATCTCTGCAGTTAGAACTTTAAGACGATCGGAGTATTATCTATACTTTGCATTAAATATTGATTCTGGAATATCGGGTGCTTTTACCTTAGTATCAATTAGATTTGATAATGCTATTTCGTTTTCATCTCTTTCTGATGTTAACTTTTCAATGATATTTTGGATATCATCGACTTTGATGGTTGATTTAATTACCTTTTGAATGGTTGACATGATATCTAGATCTTTTAAGAAGACTTTGTTTAGCATATGAATTGTTGTTGCTTCAATGAGATCTTGACGACTCGCCTTTGCATTACAATTCGCTTTACCGTCAATGTAACTGCCACACTGTTGCATGACCCTTTGTGATGGCTTACCGTAGTTCCAATAACGTCTTTTTAGCGTTCGACCACATTCGCTACAAATAATCATTGCCGTCAAAGGATATGTTCTACTATATTTTGAGAGGTTTTTATCCTCGCCAATTCTAACCTTAGCTCTATCTTTTCTAATACGTTGAGCAAGTTCAAAGGTTTCTCTATCGATGATTGCTTCATGACTATTTTCTGTATAATAAGTAGGTGCGTGATTTGTATTCTTGACTCTTGCATGACTCAAATAATCGATGCTGATTGTTTTTTGTTGCAGCATGTCACCCATGTATTTCTCATTCTTTAGAATCGTTGTAATCGTTGAAAGTCGCCATTCTGTTTTACCAGCACCTGTCTTGGCACCCATCTCAATGAGTTGCTCTAAAATTTTTCCTAGACCTACACCAATGCCTACTTCTTGTTATTGACTTGACCAATCATTTAATATACAATCGAAACATAAGGTGCATTCATGCATAACAGGGAATCAAGTGATAATCTTGGGCTGTCCCAGCAACCGTGAAATAGACGAAATGCAATATACCACTGAGAAATCGGGAAGGTGCATGTAGAATGAAGTTGAGCCGGTAGACCTACCTTAGACCACAATACCATTCTCCTGGGAGTGAGAAAAAGAAGGTTATTTATAATCCTCTTTTTTTGCATACCCTCGTGAACGGTGTGCTTTTTTTATACTTAAAATAAAGGGGATTAGAAAAATGGCTATGTTTAAAACGACAGATGAATTAATTAACAAATTTATTGGAAATGATGAAGACAAGAAAGCAGATTACTTAAAAAGAGAGAACAGTAATTTTGTTTATTCACTGCCTTTATTGCGAAAGAATATCACGAATAAGGCAGAAGAAGAATATCTATTAAAGTATGTTTTACCGAAAAAACTAACAGAATTATATGAGGATGGTGTTGTCTATATTCACGATAAACAGTTATCCTCTTATTGCCAAAGTGTATCATGCAAAGATATTGCTACTCTTGGTATTCCAAGTCTAGCGAAGAATATGTTAGAGAGTGGCCCAGCATCATCACTTCCGACACTCATTCGACATTTCAGCAACGTTGTCACATTGATGAGCCAACAGGTTAGTGGAGCTGTCATGCTTTCGCAAATGACAACGATTTTAGCTTCTTACTTATATGAAGAAGAGTTGAATCGTCAGTTTTATACAGATCATACTTTAACTAAATTAATGTATCAGTTAGTCTATGAACTCAATTTACCACTACGTTCAGGTTCTGAGTCAGCCTTTTCAAATTGCACGCTTGAATTTGGCAAACCATCTGAAGAAATTAAAGATGAGTATGTGATTGTTGGTGGAGAACCTAAAGATTACCAGTATAAAGAAATACCCGCAATTTATTTTGATCGCATCAACTTAGCATTTATCAACGCAATGGCTAAAGGAACTCAAAAAGGTATTCCTTTGACATTTCCATTAGTAACAGTTCAAATTGATGATGATTTTAACTATGGAAATGAAGTGTTTAAGCAATTGCTTGAACAAATGTATCAATGGGGTGGTGTCTATTTTGAAAACTTTAGAACAAGACCGTTTACAGATCCATATTATACTCAATTAAATCCGTATATCAAACCAAAAGATCCCTCTGTATCACGGAGTTTGTGCTGTCGTTTAAATATTGATTTATCTGTTTTATCTCGTGCAGGAGGGGGGATATTTGGAAGCAGTGTAGGTAATGTAGGGGCTATTCAAGTTCTTAATCTTAACATGAATCGTATGATGATTGAATTTGGTCATGATCAAAACTTACTTAAACAGAAAATACGTGAGTACTTAGAAATCATGCAAGAAGGTCATATGGCTAAGAGATCATGGGTTGAAAATCATAAAGAACTCTATCCAACATTTTTTGCTTTTAATCATAATCTAAAAAACTATTTCAATGTCTTTGCAATCACAGGCATGCATGAAGGTTTAATTAACTCAGGTTTTCAAAATGGGTTAAAAGATATAGAAGCCCGTAAATATGCTCATAATCTCATGCAATACATGAGCGATATCATCAATGAGTTTATTGTTCGAGATCATGTAGCATGTGGCATTGAATATGCTCCTGCTGAAAATGCAGGCATCAAGTTAGCTCGGCATGATGTGAAATGGGCTAAAGAACGAAATAGAGAAATTTTTGTTCAAGGTCAGGGTGACGATGTATATTTGACAAGTGGATGTATGCTACCGTTTAGTGAAGTTGATTTTCATGAACAAATTGAGAATGCAGCAGAGTTTCAAGGATATGCCACATCTGGTTCTATCTTGCATCACTTCCTTGAAGATAAGATCGAACCTGAAGTTTTAGCAAACTATTTAAGGAATTTATTCCAGAAACCGATTAATTATATCACCTTAACTCCAACAATTACATCATGTCAGCAATGTGGTCAACGTATTGTTGGGAAGGATGCTAAAGATATCACTTCATGCCCGGTTTGTGGATCAACAGATATAGCAGCGTTCTCACGTGTCATTGGTTATGTTCGTATGATTGCTAGACAAAACATTCATGTCAATTCAGAAGGTTATTATCATGGTGACTATAACTTTTGGAGTAAGGCGAGAAGACTTGATTGGGCTCAACGAAGAAGATTTAAAGTTGAAGATTCAAAATGATCAGATACTATCCGCATGTACAGATAACCTTAGCTGAAGTTTCTGGAAAAACAGTAATTCTCATTCACGGTTTAACAGGTTGTATGTTTCGTTGTTACAAGTGCATAAACTATGATGAAATCATTTTAAAAAGACACCCGGATGCTTTATCCATTGATGAAGTGATAACAATTATTCAACAGCACGAAAACATCATTGAAATGATTGTTTTCAGTGGTGGTGAATTTTTACAAGCTCCGATTGAACATCTTATATTAGATCTAAAAAAGGTAAGAAATGCTTCCATTAAACCGATAGTCATCTACACTACAGGGTATTATGGAGAAAAAATGCGTATGCTGTGGGAAAAGGGCATGGTGGATGGGTATCATGTTGATTTAAAGCTTCCTTACCATCTACTTACAATCCAAGATGAGGATATTGTTACACAAACGCTAGGACGAAGTTTAAGTCAAATCGAAATTGATCAAATGATTGAAACGATAGAATGGGTGGTCAAAACTGATAAAGGCTTTAATCAAATACGAAGTGTCAAATATCCATTTCTTCATCCATCTGCTTTTCTAGAGTGTCAAGTATGGATTGATCTTCTTAATAAAAAGTATCATAAGGATACACCTTATGAAATCCATAGGTTTGTCAATCTGAATGAATTATCATAAGCTTATTCAAAAAAGCGGTCACTTCAATTCAAAAATAGATAGTAAAATGAATCAATAGTTCTTAAAATATAAAAACATAATGAATTAAAATAAGGGGGATTGCCTATGATAGTAATAAAAAAGAATGGTAAAGCACAAAATTATACGCTCGAAAAGATTGAAAAAGCTGTAAGAAAAGCTATGAGTACAGTTTCAAGTGAGCCTGGAGAAAATCTCCCAAAAGACATAGCAGTAGCAGTTCACAAACAGATTTATGACATGGGCGTTGATTCGATTCATGTCGACCAAATTCACAACTTTGTTGAAAACGAGCTAATGCGTATAGGTCATTTTGAAGCAGCAAGAGCATATATTACTTACAGACTATTACATAAGAAAGATATCTTTAAAAAACGAACAAATCTAAAACCATACGAGTATCCTGAGATTATGGAATATGTTGACGCTATCCGCCACTCATACTGGATTCATACAGAATTCAACTACAACTCAGATATTCAAGATATGAAAGTCAATCTTAAACCTGAAGAAATTTCCATTATAGAAAACGCAATGTTAGCAATTGCACAGATTGAAGTTGCAGTCAAAACATTTTGGTCGAAGATATACGAAAGATTTCCAAAACCTGAGTTTCAAAGTGTTGGTGTTACATTTGCAGAATCTGAAGTAAGACATGCTGATGCATATTCAAACCTAATTGAGTTATTAGGATTGAATGAAAAATTTGAAGATTTAATCAATGTTCCATCAATTAAAAAACGTATTGCATATCTTGAAAAAGTAAATAAAACACCTATAGACAATGAAGACTATTTTAATAACATCATTTTGTTTTCCATGTTTGTTGAGAATGTTTCGCTATTTTCTCAATTTCTAATTATGATGTCTTTTAATAAACACAAGAATGTCTTAAAAGGTATTTCCAACGCGGTGGAAGCAACATCCAAAGAAGAAGATATCCATGCGAGATTTGGTTTTGATGTTGTAAACATTATTAAAAAAGAAAATCCAGAGTGGTTCGACTTAAAAAAAATCGAGCAGATCAAGAAAGCGTGCATCGAAGCTTACGAAGCTGAATCTGAAATCGTTGACTGGATTTACGGGAATGCAGATTTAGTTTTTTTATCCAAATACGTGGTAAAAGAATTCATCAAAAATAGATTCAATGAATCTATTCAATCTATTGGATTAGAGGCTATATTTGAAGTTGATAAAACTGCGATCAAAGAAACTGATTGGTTTATTGAAGAAACATTAAGTACAAAAAATATTGACTTTTTTGTTAAACGAAGTGTTGCATATTCTAAAAAAACAAAATCATTTACTGAAGATGATTTGTTTTAAATTAATAGGAACGGAGCTATAAATATGGCATTTGAATGGTTAAATGAAGAATCTCAGAAATTCCTTTCACGAGGATACCTTCTTGAAGGACAAACTGCTCAAGATAGAATTCGTCACATTGCAAATACAGCAGAGAAATACTTAGGAATTCCAGGGTTTGCAGATAAGTTTTATGAATACATGGGTAGAGGATATTATTCATTATCTTCACCTGTATGGGCAAACTACGGTTTAGAAAGAGGTTTGCCAGTTTCATGTTTCGGTTCATATATTGATGATACGATGGATTCTATCTTATTTGGACATGCAGAAAATGGAATGTTAATGAAAAGCGGAGGCGGAACATCAGGATTTTTTGGAGCTGTAAGGCATCGTGGGGCTGCAATTAAGAATAGTGGTAACTCAAATGGTACCGTTCACTTTATGAGAATGTTTGATACTTTAGCGGATGTTGTTTCACAAGGTAATGTTAGAAGAGGTTTTTTCAGTGCTTACTTGCCTATTGAACATCCAGATGCGGATGAGTTTTTAGATATAGGTACTGAAGGTAACCCAATTCAAGGTTTAACAACAGGCATTACTGTATCTGATACTTTCTTAGAAAAGGTTAAATCAGGCGATAGTCATTCAAGAAAATTGTGGGCAAAAGTACTACAACGAAGAAGTGAAATAGGTTATCCTTATATTCTATTTAGCGATAATATTAACAAGAATAAACCCCAAGTGTATATCGATAAAAACACGAGAATCTTTGCAAGTAATATGTGCTCTGAAATTGCTCTGCCTTCAAGTAATGATGAGACATTTACATGTGTTTTATCATCAATCAATCTTTTGCATTGGGACGAATTGAAGAACACAGATGCAATTGAAACTTTAACGTATTTTTTGGATACTGTTGTTACAGAATTTATAAACAAAACTGAAAATAACATGTATTATCAAAGAGCGAACACATTCGCAAAAAGACATCGTGCTTTAGGCCTTGGTATTTTGGGGTGGCACTCCTATTTACAATCCAATTTTCTCGCCTTTGAAAGTAGAAAAGCTGCACAGAAAAATGTAGAAATTGCAAGAACACTTAAAGAGAAAACATATGCAGCATCCGCTGAATTAGCTCAATTATATGGTGAACCAGACGTGTTAATTGGATATGGTCGTAGAAATACGACATTAATGGCAGTTGCTCCAACTAAGAGTTCATCAACAATACTGGGTCAAGTATCCCAATCAGTTGAACCTGAGTTTTCAAATTATTATGTTAAAGACTTGTCAAAAACTAAAATGACATTTAAGAATCCCTATTTAAGAGAACTATTAGTAGAAATTGGTAAAGATAATGATGATGTTTGGGAATCCATCCGAAAGGCAGATGGTTCAGTTCAACATTTGAATTTCTTAACGTTGGAGCAAAGAGAAGTATTCAAAACGTTTGCAGAAATTAATCCACATTCAATTATTGATCAAGCAGCTATTCGTCAAGAATATATAGATCAAGCACAGTCGATAAATTTAATGATTCCATCAGACATTCCAGTTAAGGAAATCAATGCATTATATCTATACGCACATAATATGGGAATCAAATCGCTTTACTACCAATATAGTATGAGTCAAGCTCAAGCATTATCACGTAAAAAAGTGATGAGCGAAGGTTGTTCGAGTTGCGAAGGATAAATTGAATATATGTTTAAAAACAACAGTTTATTCCAAAATTCTAATTTTTATGTCCTTTTATAACGTAATGAAATTTTACATATTTCCAAAGTAGGAATGCTAAATATGTGTAAAACCTCTATGTGTTAAACAATGTAGATACAAAGATTTGAACTCTAACAGTAAGCAGCAAATTCTAGTTGTGTGTATATTTTAAAGATGTTATGTGATTATATTAAAATAGCGCACACAATTCAGTAGAGCAAAGGGAGCCTAAACCCTAAAATCACTCTTGCAATAAAAAGGATTAATAACATAATTCGGTTCTGATAATTTAGATGTATAAACAAATAAATATATTACTTTTGGTAATTTAGACAAATTTTAATCATGTACAGGAAAAATATTCATCATACATTAATATAAGAAGCACCTAACCACTAAAACTAGGTTAAATGCTTCTTTTTTGTCTTCTCAGGGAACAATCAAAAAACTTATTTGCAACCAAATTAAGACATAATGCACAACAATATTAAGTGTAACTCTTGTAATCAAAGTGGAGAGTTGGATAAGATCATCTAATTTGATAAAACGTTTTAAAGCGTTTTCCAACAAAAAAAAGTATAAAAATGACCGTTTTTTTATTGAATACACTAATGAGTGAAATAAATATGAAAAAGTTCTTTCATTTGTGGTGGTTTAATGCTATCATAATATCTAAAACACATATTATTATTAATATAGAAAGAGGGAATTTAATGAAAAAAATAATGGTGGTTTTCGCATTATTGTTATTTTCGTTTGGACTTTATGCATGTGATAAAACAGAAGCAAAAACAATCACATTTGTAACCAACGAGGGAACAGCAATCGAAACAGTTTCATTCACTGATACCTATGGTATCGACAAACTAAGCCAAGTTTCTACAACTAGAGAAGGTTATACCTTTAAAAGTTGGCATAATGATGTTGCATTATCAGAACAATCAAAAGTAACTGAAGACATCAAAGAAACTGTGACTTTGTACGCAAAATGGGAGATTAATACATACGAAATTAATTATCACTTGAACGATGGCATCAACGCAAGTGGTAACCCTATAAGCTACACAATAGTAGATTTAGTAACGCTTGTAAATCCGACTCGTGATGGGTATGTGTTTGGTGGATGGTATAAAGAGGCAGATTTTAAGACTGCTGTATCTAGTATCGCAAAAGGTTCTAAAGGAACACTTGATCTGTATGCCAAATGGCAAACAGATGCTTACGAGATTACCTATCACCTTAATGATGGTGTTAATTCAAATCTAAACCCAGTAAGCTATACTGTTTTAGATGCAATCACACTATCTAGTCCTACTCGTGATGGTTATGTATTTGCAGGTTGGTACAAAGAAGCGGATTTTGTGACCGCTGTAACAAGCATTGCAGCAGGTTCAAAAGGTGACCTAGACCTATACGCTAAGTGGACAGAAGTAGTTAAACCTATTTTTGAAATCACATGGCAAAATGAAGACGGTTCAACTATTAGTGTAGAATCATTCACTGAAGGCGTCATGCCAACTTATGCGGGTATAGTTCCTGTTAAGTCAGAGACAGATACACATACATTTGTGTTCTCCGGATGGGCTCCAGCTTTAGAAGTCGTTTCTAAGAACCAAACTTATGTTGCTCAGTTTACTGCACAATCTAAATTTGCAGGTAAAGACTACGATAAGACTGAACTTGATGAAATCCTTGGATTCGCAATTTCTGATTTATTACCTACAATAGTTTCTTCTGACTATCTGATTACTGACGTATCAGATGAAGGAGTATATACAGTATATGTAGACTTATTTGATTTTACATCAGCACAATTTGATGCTTTTGCTAATATGATCGAAGCTACTTTACTGTTTAATGAAGAAGTTCAAGGCTTCGAAATCGGTGATTTCTTTGTTGAATATTATGAAGACGATGAAACGTATCCTGGATTAACCGTTTATGGGTTTGTTGTCTATGGCGAAAAAGCGGGTGGAGGAAACGATGATACTTCATTTGATCCAACTGAACTTAACGCAATTCTTGGGTTTGATTTCTATGCTTTAATTCCTGAAATTGTGACAAGCGATTATAGCCTTGTTAATGATTCAGAAGGTGAAGAACTAGTCGTTTACATCGATGCATTTGACTGGACTGAAACCGAAGGTAGTAACTATTGGGATGCTTTAGAAGCTATGTTCGAATACGATGAAACAGAACAAGCATTTATTGTAGGAAACTACTTCATTTACGCTTTCGAAGATCCAGATACCTATGAAGGTTTAGTGGTATATGTCGTAGGAATCTACAATACACCAACAGCAGATCCAGTAGATCCTGTTGAACCAGTAGAAGGTGTATATTACGAATTTAATGTTCAAGATACCGATACTGAACTTACAACTTCATATGGAACTAACCTTAATAAAGTAATTACTTTCCCGGGCAGTGATTCAAAAGTGGTTGTTAAAGTAAGTAACATTGCGGATTCATCTAAAGCAAGTTCATTACCTGGTGGTTTAAGTGCAGGTTTAATCTTTGCAGCAGATGTTAAGAATAACCCTAGTGCACTAGCCTATATTGAAATAGATACACTTGGAAATAGTATTGCGTCATTTACATTTGAAATTGAAGCAAGAGATGCATTCACAAGCCGCTTAAAAGGTGGTAAAGTTCAAGTGTTTGATGGATCATCTTGGGTGGATTTAGCTGGAGGTGACTTCTATAGTCAAATCACTTCAGATAAAACAACCATTACCATCAACAATGTAAATGCGTCTAAGTTTAGATTAGTATTTACAGGTGCTGGGGATACAAGTGGAAATGGCGGACAATTTATGCTATTTAACTTTGTATTGGCTTCAGGTAGCGCACCAGTAATTGAATCATGGTCAGACATGATTGTATTATTAGGTGGTCATCTAAACGAATCAGGCTTATCTAGTTTACTTCCTGAATTAGAAGGCATAACTGAACTAACCTTGAAAAAGATTAACAGTTTAGAATATGCAATCAATGGCGTATTTGCTCATGAAGACTTCCAAACTAGAGTAGATAATTACTTAGCTGCCTTAGTATTGCAAGGTTATGAAGCTGATGAAATATTATCATTAAGCAGAGGCAAGTCAGTCTATTCAATTAAGATGAATGACGATTTAGCATATGCATTATACATCGATGCTGATGGCCAAACAGCTTCAGTTCGTGTATGGAAATATGATCCTGTAATTGAAAAAGTAACACTTGAAACCTTATCACATCGTCAAACCATTAATGAGTTTGAAATAGAAAAATTTGGTAAATCAGGGCTACCTTCAACAGGTAAATACAATGCATTAGTAATTCCTGTAGAAATCAAAGGCAATCCATTCCCAATGGATTATGAAGAAAAATTAAACATTGCTTTCAATGGAACCTCTCTAGAAACTGGATGGGAATCTGTTGCAAGTTATTACTATAAGAGCAGTTATACTAACTTAGATGTTACATTTGATATTGCACCTAAGTTTACAACTTCAAATGCGAAGTCTTTCTATGAAGACTATGCAGATGAGGGAGATCAATACGCAATTAAAGAAGCTTTATTAGGCCTTGATTCACAAATTGATTATAGTCAATATGACTCCAATAATGATGGGTTAATTGACGCAGTTATCTTCATCTACTCAGTAGCTTATAGTACAAGCACTGATCCATGGTGGGCATGGGTATTTACTGCAGAAGGTGGCGTTGCTAACGACCTTTCAGCTTTAGATGGTAAACTATTTAACTATTACTTCTGGGCAAGTTATTCATTCATTAATGATACACTTCCTGGTATGCCTAACCTAAAAGTCAATGCGGAAACATTTGTTCATGAAATGGGACACTTAATGGGTATGCCTGACTTATATCCATATAATGATGCTTTAGACTACGGTGCAGTAGGTGGATTTGACATGATGGATAATAATGCTGGTGACCACGGACCATTTAATAAGATGGTATTAGGATGGGTACAACCATTATTAGCAACTCAAGGCTCATACCAAGTGTCATTAGATGCATACTCAACAGATACTGATGGATTGAATAACACCTTATTAATTCCATACAGAGCATCTGATTTAGAGGATGGTAACGCATTTGATGAGTACTTATTAGTAATGTTCTATACGCCAAATGGTCTTTATAATGCCCATGTTAACTTACCTCATGTATTAGATAATGCGGGTATTGTAATATATCACGTGGATGCAAGACTTAATTCATCACTTGATTACTGGGGACAATACTTTAGAAACAATAATGATTCGACCTCTAATTTCCTAGTAGAAATTCTTGAAGCTGACTTTAATAATTCAATTCCGGGGACATCTACATCGATTACTCAATCAGATATTTTAACAAATGGAATGATTGATTTATCCAGATACAAATGGAATCAAGGTGGAAACATCAACGTTACGATTGAAATTGCTCAAGCATTTAACAATAACAGTACTGAAACAGTGTTAAACATTAACGTAGCTTAATAATTTGACCGGCCTTTAAAACAGGCCGGTTTTCTTTTTCTATAAATACTTATAATATAAAGATAATAGCAAAATAAATCGAGTTTTCAGCTAAGCCTATAGATATAATTAGGTTGTGAGGTAATTATGACGAAAATAGAAGCGGTTAGGAATATGCAACTTTATATCGAGAAACATATTGATAGTAAGATTAGTTTGGCGGATCTTTCTAGAGTATTAAGTCTTCTTATAAAGAACCAGTCTCGATGAGGTTACCATCAAGACTTATTGAAAAAGATACGTCTAGTTATGTTCAAGGGATAGAAGTAGACATTGACTATAATGGAGAAATCCCTGAAGGCTTTGATGTCATCACACTAGATAAAGCGACTTATTTAATGTTTACTGGTGAACATTTCATGGAAGAAAATTATGTTGAAGCAATCACAGAACTTCAAAACGCAATCAAGAACTATAACCCAAATGTTCTTGGATATGAATGGAACAAAAGAGAACCACACATTCAATTAGAACCTATTGGCGAACGTGGATATATTGAATTGAAAGCAGTTAAAAAGTTATAGTAATAAGAAAAAAATGACTTTTATCGATGAATTCTCATCTTTTCAAAGTCATTTTGTATTAACCTAAACCGGTCTATCCTGACTGGTTTTTTGTTTTTTATGTAATTATTGGGATTTTTTTCTTGGATACAGACCAAATAATAAAAACAGTAGGGTTTGTTATCAGAGATTTCTAGAACTTAATAATAAAAGTCGTGCCTTCATTAGGAACACTATTAACGGTGATCTCCCCATTAATGAGCGTTACTATTTGTTTGACAATCGACAATCCTAGCCCATTTCCTGGAGTAACGTGTGATAAATCTCCTTGATAGAATTTATCAAATATATGCTTTACAGTAGACTCATCCATGCCAATACCATTATCGGTAATAATGAATAGATGAACATCCCCAGCTTTTTTAAAAGTGATGGCAATATCACCTTTTTGTCTGGAAAACTTAACAGCATTATTAATGATATTGATGAATAGTTGTTGCATCAATTCAATGTTACCAAGATAGGTGACTTCATCCAACTCTAAGGTGATATTGAGCGATTTTTCTTCCCATTCGTTTTGTAAAATCAGCACACACTGTCTGATTTGTTCAGCAATCTGATAATTGGTTTTCTCAAAGACAACGGTTTGTGTTTCAAGTTTGGTTAGATTGAGTGTGTTCTCAGAAAGCTTCACAAGTCTATTGGATTCTTGATAAATTATATCTAAGTATTCCATCTGTTCCTCTCTTGTAAGGTTGCCTTCAAGAAGGAGTTTTGCAAATCCTTTAATCGATGCAATCGGCGTTTTAAACTCATGAGAGAAGTTAGAGACGAAATCATTTCTAAGCGTTTCAATGCTTGAGAGTTCTGCAGCCATGTCATTAAAATTTTGATAGATTAACTCCATTCGATGGTTACTTGGTTTCTTTAAACGGATGCTAAAATCGCCTCTTGCAACATGGTTGATTGCATTTAGAAAGTCATTTAATTCTTTCATTTGGTTCTTCGATGAAAGGAAAGTAATAATCGTAGCTAGTAAACTTGAAGCAACCAATGAGGTGGCTAGTAAGTATAAAGGGTTTCTTAAAAACTTCATTTCTATTTTAATAACATAGATTAACGTCAAAGTTATAAATAGAGTAATCAACCCTGATATGAACATTGTGAAAAAGATAAATAGGGTTAGACGTTTAACAGAATGATAAATATAGTATTTTTGATTCACTTTTTAAGCACCGCCTTAAATCCTAATCCACGTACAGTCATGATCTCAAATGCGTCACATGAACTAAATTTATTACGCAGTTTGTTAACATGAACGTTGACTGTATGATCATCAGAATCATTGGATACGCCCCAAATCTCATCCATTAATTGGTATTTAGTGAAGATGATATTGGGGTAACTTAGAAACTTAAACAACAAGTCAAATTCTTTTTTAGGAAGCATTATCGAGCCATCTGACGTAGTGACTTCAAGGGATTTCTTATTTAAGGTGATACCGTTGATGTCTAAGATGTGCTTGCTAGATATTAAAGACCTTCTAAGCAAAGCATCCACCCTAAGTTGAAGTTCAATTGGATCAAAAGGTTTTGTTAGGAAGTCATCAATGCCTAGTGAAAATCCTTTTTGCTTGTCAGCAATAGAGTGTTTTGCCGTTAACATAAGAATTGGATTACTGTGGTTGGTTTCTCTTAGCAGCTTTGTTAATTCATAACCGTTAATTTCAGGCATCATTACATCGACAACAAGTAAATCAATGACGTTTTCTTCAAAGATAGTAAGCGCCTGTTTTCCTGTTGTCGCCAATAAAACATCATGGTGCTTGTTTAATGATACTTCAATTAGTTTTCTAGTATTCTTATCGTCATCGACAACAAGTATTTTTGCCATAAGAAACACCTCGTTTTCTAGTATTAGTATAACATATCATAGTATACCAAACAATTTTGCATTTGTTTATGTTCAGTTTATCTACATAAGGTATAATAGTTTTCAGAATCAAATTAGGAGGTCAATCTATGCTACAACTTAGAGACATAAAAAAAGACTATATAATAGGACAATTGAAAATCAAAGCACTTAAAGGTATCTCGCTTGATTTTAGAAAAAATGAATTTGTTGCGATACTAGGACAAAGTGGATCAGGTAAAACCACACTAATGAACTTGATTGGAGGTCTTGATCAATATACTAGCGGTGACTTGTTAATTAATGGCAAATCGACCAAAGATTTTCTGGACAAGGATTGGGATAATTATCGTAACAAACGTATTGGGTTTATCTTTCAAAGCTATAATCTAATTCCTCACCAAACCGTTATTGCAAACGTAGAGTTAGCTTTAACATTATCAGGGATATCAGCAGAAGAAAGAAGAAAACGTGCGATTGCAGTTTTAAATGAGGTTGGACTGGATGACCAGTTGTATAAAAAACCAAATCAATTATCAGGCGGTCAAATGCAACGTGTTGCGATTGCTAGAGCTTTGGTCAATAACCCAGAAGTTTTACTAGCAGATGAACCAACAGGTGCATTGGACACCAAAACATCTGAACAAATTATGAACCTCATCAAAAAGGTTGCAAGCGATCGTTTAGTCATAATGGTAACTCATAATCCAGAATTGGCTGAAGAATACGCAAATCGTGTCATTAAAATGTCGGATGGTCTAATTACGGAAGACACTAATCCATACGATGCATCTAAAGATGTTATGTTCAAGAATCAAGTAGAGTCAATGAAACAAATTTCGAAACAAACGAAGAAGGTAAGAGACAAAACTTCAATGAGTTTTATGACGGCTTTATCACTTTCTCTTAAGAATTTGATTACTAAAAAAGGCCGTACGATATTAACCGCAATTGCTGGTTCAATTGGGATAATTGGTGTGGCGCTCATTCTAAGTTTATCTACAGGGATGAATAACTATATCGACAAAATCCAACGTGATACCTTGTCAAGTAACCCCTTAACCATTAGTGAGACAGCCTTTGACCTTAATGCGGCAATGAAAGCTCTAGAAGGCATTAAAGTATTTGAGCAGTTTCCGAGTCAAAAGAAGGTATTTGTTGAACAAGTCATTTCTGCTGAAGATGTAATGAAACGAAACGACATTACAGAATCGTATATTGATTTCTTAGAGGAAAACATCAAAGAAGAATGGGTGCTTGATGTGACATATCAAACAGGACTCTCTTTAGATATTTACGATGTTAAGAACGTTAATGAGACTAAAGTCTATCAAAAACTAGAAACTAAAGAACAATCTGGTGGACCATTTGGTGGCGGTGGAAGCCCATGGACGATGCTTGTTAACGACGCATTTATCAATGACCAATATGACATTATTGAAGGACGTCTTCCAGAAGATAAAGACGAACTCGTATTAATCGTTGATCAGTATAATAAAGTCTCTGAAACCATATTAGAAAAACTCGGCTTGAAAGAGTCAGGCGATGGATTAGAGGAAGTAGATTTCACGACCATCTTGGATAAAGAGTATGAGCTGGCTTTAAATGATCAAATCTACGTTAATGTTGATGATGTGTTCCGTTTGAATTCACCTCAAACCATTAATTTCGATGAGACATTAACCCTTAAAGTTGTTGGAATTATTAGACAAAATGAACAAACTGACCAATCCGTTCATTCAACCGGTTTTGGATACACAAAAGAATTATATAGCTACGTTCAAAATGGAAATATGACCTCAGAGATTGTGACATTTATGAGACAAAATGCCAATATTAACCCATTGACTGGCACACCAATCAATGAAGATGTTTATAAAGCAATTATCCGTTCATTTGGAGGAAATGATGTCCCTAATACAATTAGTATTTATCCTTCAAATTTTGAATCAAAAGAACTGATAAAAGAAACTTTAATTAACTATAACAAAGCAAATAAAGACAATGCGATTTACTATACAGACTTGGCAGAACTTCTAGGGAATTTCTTCCAACAAATGGTCAACACAGTTTCCTATGTTCTAATCGCATTTACATCAATTTCTTTAGTAGTATCCTCAATAATGATTGGTATCATTACTTATGTATCAGTACTTGAACGTACGAAGGAAATTGGTATTCTAAGAGCTATTGGAGCAAGAAAGAAAGACATCACTCGAGTATTTAATGCTGAAACCTTCCTAATTGGTGGGCTTGCTGGATTATTCGGTGTGCTAATTGCTTACTTGTTATCGTTCCCAATTAACTCAATTGTATATAAACTAACGGAAGTGAAAAACATTTCTAGTCTATCGTTATTAAGCGCAGTTGCACTAATCGTTATTTCTATAGGTCTAACCGTATTAGCGGGGTTAATTCCTGCTAGAGGAGCATCTAAGAAAGACCCAGTGCTTGCACTTAGATCAGAATAATAAGTATCTATATTTCTTAATTTCAATTAATCATATTTATTCTATTATTAAAACAGAAACCCACTTTGGATGGTAATCCTCCAAAGTGGGTTTTATTATAGAATATCTTTATTTTCTAATGGTTCTAGCATGGTAAATAGAAGAATTGTTGCCATGGTATAAATCAACATAAACTGAGTATTGTCATAGAGCCCGTGCAACTGACTGACTAAAATACCGACAGCAATCATTGTTTTATGAAGCGTCCTATTTGTAAATAGAAATTTGAAGCTAACATAGAAGTAATAAATTAAGATGCCCATTCCTAATAATCCCATAACTGCTAAGGTATGGAATATGGTCGAATGGAATACTTGAATGCGGTTTGGATTTACAACATCTGTCATCGATTCCCATCCAGCTCCGAAGAGTGGATATTGCTTGAATAGCTTAATTGCGTTTTTATAGAGAACTAGTCGATCTGATGTGAAATAATTAAAGTCTTTAAACCCACCTTGTGCCATAATGATGATTGCTTCTATCACTGCTGGGAGTAAAGCTAAGGCAATTAAAGCACCAACGGATAACGTAATAAGCAAGTTCTTCCAAGTTTCTTTATCGGCATTTTTATAGATTAAATAGCCATAAATCACTAGTGAAAGCCCAATGGATAAATACCCACCCCTTGAAGCCATCAAGAAAATAACAAACACTGTGAACAGTGGAGTTAACCAGAAGATGATTTTCTTTTGATACTTAATTAGCATGTATATTTGACTACCAAATAGAAGTGTGATGTGGATTGTAACATCATTAACGTTACCCCAACCAAAGTCTTCACTGTACCAAGAACTGCGCATACCATCTTTAATTCGGTCAAACAAAGCGAGATTGGATGGTGTTTCAAAATACCCAATGCCAATTCGGTAAGCCATTTCTAATACCAATAATACAGATGCCGCAAACAAGGTCTTCATCAAAAAGTCCTTATTCGGTTTGATGGTTGATCCAAGTAAAACATACACTAATAAATAGACAATTGAAATCGATGATAACTGTAATAGTGTCCATGTGAACGGTCTATAAATCATTGGAATAAAGTAACTAAGTATGAATAAGGCGAAACTAATCGTTAAAACGCCTTTTTTGGGCTTCGGTTTAAATCTAATGATGTGAGTTATTAAACCACCAATCACGAAGATGACAATCAGGTAGACAAAGTTGAATCCACTAAGTGTATCTAGATTCGGATTGGTTGTGTTATAAGAGTATAACAAAGCAAATGTGATAGGAACAACGTAGATTGTATCCTTGCTGAAAGATAGTATCAATGCAAATGCTATAAGTAAAAAACTCATCGCAATCCTATTGATTATTTGAAAATCGCCTGTAGAAATAAAAGCGATAAAAGCTAATGAGAAAACCGAAATGATATATATATTTGATTGTAAAAAAGACTTAAGTTTGTTCATGTGTACCTATCCTTCGGTTTATTATAAACTATATTTCTTTAAAAATCACTATAATCTAACAAACACGTTTGATTTTTTTTCATGACCGATGGTTGTAAAACTACCATGTCCTGGGTAACAAATGGTTTCATCCGGCAAGGTATAAAGCTTCTCGAGAATGGATGATTTTAGTTCTTCAAACGAAGACTGATGTAAATCTGTTCTACCAACCGTTTGATAGAAAAGTGTATCACCACTAAAGAGCGTTTGATTAGCATAAAGGCATGTGCCACCTTTAGAATGACCAGGGGTATGAATTACTCGAAAATTAACGCCTTCGAAAAGAATGACCTGTTCAATGTCATTATCTAGTAAATAATCGACATTCACGGATTCTTTTAATCTTGAATAGCCTTTAGTGACATCTAAAAAATCGATATCACGCTTTGGAGCATATACGACTGCATTCGGAAACTTTTGTTTTAAGGCATTTATACCACCTACATGGTCAAGGTGTCCATGAGTAGCGTAAATAATCGTCACTTCAAGATTTTCATTGTTTATGAAATCATATACCTCTTGGCTTTCAAAACCAGGATCAATGACTAGTGCCTTGTGGTTTTGATAAACAATATAGCAGTTCGAGCGAATATCACCCAAAACGAATTTTTTAATATGCATAATTAACACCTCCACTACATTATAATCAAAATAGTCAAAAGTCGCCATCCATATACAAGGCTTTATAGTTCATTAAGATTGAAATTAATTCATAAAACATATAAAATAGTATCGAGATGAGGTATCCTTATGAAAATAGCAAATAGTTATGCTGACTTAGTCGGCAACACGCCTTTAGTCAGATTGAATAGATTAGAAAAAGTACTAGGATTGGATGTTGAACTGGTTGCCAAAATAGAAAAATACAATCCGCTTTCCTCTGTCAAAGACCGCTTGGCGAAAGCGATGATTGAAGACTTAGAAAGAAGAAACTTACTAACTAAAGATACAGTGATCGTTGAACCTACTTCAGGTAACACTGGGATTGGTTTGGCATTTATTTGTGCATCAAAAGGCATTCCTCTAAAAATCATTATGCCTGAAAGTGTATCTAAAGAACGTCTCTTGACAATAAAAGCACTGGGAGCAGAAGTTATACTAACAGAGGGTTCAAAAGGGATGAAGGGGTCAATTATGCTTGCGGAAAAGCTATTGTCTGAAAATCCTAATTACATCATGCCTCAACAATTTAAAAACTTAGCCAATGCAGAAATGCATAGAAGAACCACTGCAGTAGAAATTCTAAATGACACTGACCAAAAAGTTGACATATTCGTTGCTGGTGTTGGTACTGGTGGTACCATCACAGGAGTTGGAGAAGTGTTAAAGAAGACATTAAAGAATGTTAGAATCGTCGCAGTAGAACCAAAAGATTCTAGTGTTTTATCTGGTAATGCCCCAGGAAGTCATAAAATCCAAGGTATTGGCGCTGGGTTTGTGCCTGATGTCCTTAATGTTAATGTCATCGATGAAATCGTTCAAATCACAAATGAAGAGGCCATAGAAATGACAAAACTCGTTGCACGTATTGAAGGTCTTTTTGTAGGCATTTCATCTGGTGCAGCATTAGCTGCATGTGAGAAATTAGCTAAGACAGGATTATATTCGAATAAACGTATTGTAGTATTGTTACCGGATTCTGGGGAAAGATATCTCTCAACAGGGATATTTGAATAATTATGTTCTTCAAACAACTGAGATTAACCATAAATGCAGCTAAACGAAATGATCCTTCTGCACCAACCAAACTCACGATACTCTTATCCTATCCAGGCATACATGCTTTAATGTTTCATCGGGTAGCACATTTCTTTTATAGAATTAAATGGACAGGTTTTGCAAGAATCATTTCAAACATCGGAAGAACATTTACAAATATCGATATCCATCCGGGTGCGAAAATAGGAAAAGGGTTATTTATAGATCATGGTGCCGGTGTAGTCATTGGACAAACAGCAGTGATTAAAGATAATGTAGTATTGTTTCATGGGGTTACATTAGGGAGCAATTCAACTGCTTCAAGTGGAAAAAGACATCCCAATGTTGGCAATAACGTTAAGATTTATGCCAATAGTACATTGGTTGGAAACATCAATATTGGCGATGACTCTGTGATTGGTGCCAACACAATGGTCAAGCAAGACATTCCTCCAAAAAGTGTGGTTGTAGGGAATCCTATGAGATTCATTTCAATTGATGGCAATAGGGTATACGACACAGCTTGTGAATGTGAAATAATGCGTCAAGAACTTCAAACACTGAAGGAAAGACTTGAAGAATTGGAAAAGTACAAAACATCAGAAAAATGATGTTTTTTCTTTATTTAAACGCGAAAAACACCCTATTTATAATGTTTATCATATCTTTTGAACTGACCCCCCTTTAAAAATATAATGAGTATGTAAAACATAAGGTGGGTTGTAGATGAAAAAGAGAGTATGGTTAATAATCGCTTTCATAGTTCTAATCATTGCCTCAATTTCAATAGGGGTTGCGAATATAACAATTATAGATATTATCCAACTAGATAAAGAGGCTTGGTTCTTAATCTGGACGTCAAGAGTACCTAGAACTGTGTCGATTATCGTTACAGCAGTTGGGCTTTCTTTAAGTGGCTTAATATTGCAAACAATTAGTAAAAATAAGTTCATTTCACCTTCAGTAGTGGGGGTTACCGATTCTGCTCAATTAGGTTTACTAGTAGCCTATTTATTCTTGGGTAGTTTGAGTATGACTTCAAAGTTACTGTTCGCATTCATGTTTGCAGTCATCGGAAGTTTTGTTTTCATAACGATTCTTCAGAAGATTAAGTTTAAGAATGATATTTATGTGCCTTTAATAGGGATGATGTTTGGGTCAATCATATCGGCAATCGTATCCTTTATTGCATTTCAATTTAATGCAACTCAATTCATTGATACGATTGGTCTCGGGAGCTTTACAACAAAGATCTCAGGAAACAATGAATTGCTATACATCGCGATTATTCCGATTATTGTTGCATTCATCTACATGGTTCAGTTTAACATCGTAGGTATGGGCGAAGATTTCGCAAAAAACTTAGGTGTTAAATATAAACAAACGATGATGATTGGATTGTTAATCATCTCATTGGTGACAGCCTCCATTTATGTTGTCGTAGGTTCCATTCCATTTATTGGATTAGTAGTACCTAACTTGGTTTCAATCTACTATGGTGACAACGTTAAGAAGACCTCATGGGATGTCGTATTATTCGGGAGTGTGTTTGTTTTATTTGCAGACATCATTTCTAGGATACTTATCTTCCCATATGAGATCCCAGTATCCCTAACCATGGGTGTCATTGGTAGCATCGTTTTCCTATACCTAATCTATAGGAGGGTTAACTATGCAAAGTAGACATATAAAACCTATCACGATTATAAGTATTATCGCGTTATCTGCTGTCTTACTTTACTTGTTTTACTGGTTAGCTGGTGTAGATGTCATTACGGTCGGTCAGTTGACCAGAGGCCTATCCAGACGTTTTTCACGAGTAGTAGCAATGATTATTGTTGCCATTACAATGGGCATAACCGGACTTGTATTTCAGACACTAACACACAACCGAGTATTAACCCCAAGTGTCATTGGATTTGATTCAACGTTTATCCTCTCTCAAACCTTAATCGTATTTGTGTTTGGGTCTCAAACGATCTTAATCGCAAATGCTTATTATAACTTCATACTGTCTACCGCCTTAATGGTGGGAACATCTATGTTGTTATATGGGTTTGTCCTTAGAAAGGGTAAGAACAATCTAGCCTTGTTATTATTGGTTGGAATGGTATTTAGAACATTAATGGGAAGTTTAACTTCCTTCTTAAATAGAGTCATTGATCCAGAGGATTTCTTAGTAGTTACTTCAAGAACAATGCCTTCATTGACCAACATGAACACAGACATCTTGTGGTTGGTTGCACTACCAGTTATGGTCATTACACTCTTATTCATGATTAAAGATTTGAAATACTTCGATGTTATGAATTTAGGGGAAGACCAAGCAAAAAGTCTTGGAATAGATTACTTAAAGATGATGAACAAGAGTTTGATTCTAATCTCGATATTGATTAGTGTCTCAACCGCACTCGTGGGTCCATTAATGTTTCTAGGATTACTCAGTGTGAATTTAGCAAGAGAAATCCTTAAAACCGATTACCACAAACCAATATTCTTTGTCTCATCTTTACTGGGGATTGTATTCTTAGTATTAGGACAATTCGTATTACAAGTATTTAAGCTTAACACATCACTATCAGTACTAATTAATTTAGTCGGTGGTATCTATATGATTATCATTTTGATAAAAGGAGATAAAAAGTCATGATTGAGATTAAAAATGTATCTAAAAAATATGGCAACCTCGTCGTTTTGGACGACATTAATATTTCGATTAAAGAACGCGCTGTTACAGCATTAATCGGTCCTAACGGGGCAGGCAAATCTACTTTATTAGGGGTTTTATCCAAACTCTTAACCCCAGATCAAGGTGAAGTCTATTTAGATGAGGTTAACATCAATAAAATAAAACCGAATCAGTTTGCAAAAGCAATAGCAATCCTCAAGCAAACCAACCAAATTCAAGTGAACTTAACGGTTCGAGAATTGGTTTCATTCGGAAGGTGGCCACACTCAAAAGGCAATCTAACTAAAGAAGATGAACTTAAAATCGATGAAGCAATTAAGTTCTTAAGATTAAAAGAAGTCGAAAATAAAAACATCAACCAATTGTCTGGTGGTCAAAAACAACGTGCTTATATCGCAATGATTGTTGCGCAAGACACTAAGTATGTCTTATTAGATGAACCGCTTAATAACCTTGACATGAGGTATTCAGTGGATATGATGCTTATATTACAAGATCTAGTACAAAAATTAGGAAAAACCGTCATGATTGTTTTACATGACATTAACTTTGCAGCTACTTTCTCTGATCATATAATCGCGATGAAAGATGGCAAAATCATTAAAGAAGGTACCCCAGATGAAATCATGGATAAAGGCGTATTAGACTATGTATTCGACCATGAATTCTGCATTGCAGGGGTTAACGGAAAGAAATATTGTATATACTACCAAGGAGAACCAGAAGAAGCTATATGAAAAAACTATTTTTAGCAATTGCACTAGTATTTAGTGTATCTATATTAACAGCATGCACCATTGTTGGTGATGATGAAGCTTATCCAGAAACTGTATCGATTACTCAAGTAATCACAAAAGCTGAGGTTAGAAATGACCCGAATGCAACCACAGAAACCATCACTGAAGTGATTCCAACCAATCCTAAAAAGGTTGCAATTTTTGATTTTGGTGCATTAGACATTCTAGATTTTATTGGACTTGAAGCCCTTGGAATTGAAAAAATTGCAATCGTAAAATCCAATGTCCCAGCATACTTATCAAAATACAACACAGATTCTGTAACAAACGCAGGCACACTGTTTGAACCAAGTTTTGATGACCTGGATTTATTCAGCCCAGATTTAGTAATTATCTCTAGTAGAAGCAGTTGGAGCTATAACAGCTTGAAAAAAGAACTTGGCAATGTTGCAGTCCTTAATGTGGCAGTAGATAACACTGATTACCTAAAATCTGTTAAGGCAACACTTGCAAACTTCAAACTGATTTTTGGTGGACACGATAAGTTCGATGAAATGGCAGAAACGCTAGATACCAAAACAAGTGAAGTTAAGGCAAAAGCTATTGAAAGTGGATTTAAGTCTTTAATCCTAATGACCAACGGAGATGACATTTCTGGCTATGGAATTGGCTCTAGATTCGGATTTATCCATAATGAACTTAGCTTCCAAGCAGCAGATCCAAACTTTGGTAATGCTGATGCCAACGCTCATGGCGACAATGTATCATTTGAATATGTTCAAACATTAAATCCAGATGTGATTTTCGTTGTAGATAGATCACAAGCAACTGGTGGAGAAGCATCCATTGGTGTTTTGGATAATGATCTCGTCAAGTCTACGAATGCCTACAAGAATTCTAGAATAATTAATTTAGATTCAGTGAGCTGGTATATCGTATCAGGAGGGTACCAATCTACCCTTACAATGATCAACGACGCAGATAAGTTATTTAGTTAGTTTATCTCGTTGACAAAAGCAGTATTTATTGTTACAATAAAGTGTATTTTAGGAGGTTTTCACATGAATTTTGCGGATTATATTGTTTTAGTGCTAGGGCTATTTTTAATTGTTTCAGTAGCGCTACAATCATCTCAAGACAACGTTGCATCAGCCTTCAGTGGTGAAAAATCAGAACTCTTTAAGAACTCTAAAGCAAGAGGCGTTGAATTATTCTTAATGCGCTTCACTGCTATTACATCTATTCTTTTTGTAGCAATGATTGTTGTTTCGATTTTAACACACTAACCCAAGCTATCAATCATTTAAAGCCACTCCATTTGAAAGTGGCTTTTTTTCTGTAAATTATCGAAAACAGAGCCATTTTCACAATGTGATTAATTGACTACCGGGTCATCTATTGATACAATAAGAGTAGATTTAGTGGAAGGGGAGACGGTTATGGGTCTTACCAGAAAAGAAAAGAAAGCTCAAAAACTCCTAATTGAGAAGGAAAGACATGAAATTGCCGAAAGACATCGTTTCATGAAGAAGTACTTTAATAAACGCATGGAGGGTGCATCTAAGTTTGATTCATTTGTAGAAAAAGACTATGAAAATGCTGTTCAAAGAGCATTGGAAACGCTTGGGCTACAAGCAGAACACACAAATGAGTTTAGCCCGCTTGTGATTTCCATGCCAGAAGCTTTTTATAAGGGACTTAAGCTTAGATTCAAACTCGGGAAAAAACAGGATAAAATCCGCTATAACCATTCAAGATTAACGGTTCTGTTGTTTGGAGAACAACAACTCTTCTATTATCAAACGCTTGTTAACCATGAAGAAAACTTGTTTTCGGATGATCATGCAGTAGAAGTACCTTATCAGACAATCGTATCTGTTGAAACTCAGTCAACTAGATTTATGACTAAAAAGTCATTCCATCATTTGATTGATCTAAAACTGAATTTAGTTAACAACCAAACGATTGTTGTGAGACTAAAAGACATCATTAAAAAAGAAACAGAACTTAAAAAGGGTGTCAGCATTCAAAAAGATACACAAAAAGTTCTTTCAGACATCTTAGAGTTTCTAAGAATGAAACGCGGATTATAGTTTACTTTTGGCCTCTATTTAGAGGTCTTTATTCTTGAAAGGACAGTTATTGTTTTTGATTGACTTTCAAAATAAAACCATGTATAATTAAACAGCTGGTGATAATATGATTTACACACTTGATAAGCTCAAAAATGAATGTTCTTTGAATGGTATAGACGTTAAATTGGATTTTAAAGACCGTTTAGTCGATCAAACCATACTTTATGACATCAATCCTGTTCAAGTAACAGGCACTGTGTCATTTTTAACGCAAAGAAATATTCTATTTAAATTTGAAGTAAGTACAAAAGTGATATTACCATGCGCATTGACACTTAAACCAGTACCATACGATTTAAGTTTCACTATAGAAGAGGATGTTTCAGACGAATTAGAATCTGAATATCGAATCGTTAATGATAAAGTTGATTTAGCAGAAATTGTTTGGGGCGCATTGATATGCGAAATTCCACTCAAGGTTTATGCGGATGATGCTGATCTAACCGAGTTCGAAGAAGAACCTAAAGTGAATGAAGTATTTGCTCAACTTAAAGACCATTTTAACAATAAATAGGAGGTGTGAAAATGGCAGTTCCCTTTCGCCGCACGTCTAAGACTGCAAAAAGAAAACGTCGTACACACTACAAACTAAGCAAACCTACTTTAGTGGTAGACCCACAAACGGGTGACTTAGTATTACCTCACAGAGTTTCTCCAATTACTGGTGAATACAAAGGTAAAAAAGTAGTTAACGTCAAAGAAGCTGAATAAGCTTTAAAGAAGGATGCCAAGAGGCATCTTTTTCTTTATACTTATGTATAACTTTTTTCCTATTTTTTCCTTTTTCTTTACAAATCCTTTATAAAGGATTATGATATACTTGTATAAATATGAGATTTGAGGTATTTTTATGAAGCGATTAAGTGGTAATGCAATTATCATATTAACTATAATTTCATTTATTGTGTTGTTGATGTTGAATAGACTCATGGTAACAGCACAAATGTTCAATCCAGGAATGAATCTTTATAATGAAGATTTTTTGGTTTCGCTCAATGCTTCCTTAGGTGATTTAGGCGTGCTGATTCTCCTGATTGTCATTGCCTATTTGTTTAGTAAACGTAAAGCTACTTTTGTTACAACCGTTTCAATTATGGGAATCGCATTATCTGTAGTCGTATTCTCTTTAAAAATATATTCATTCTATTACGGAACTGCCTTCTCATTCTTTAATGCGAGAACCTTCTCGAATAGTGCACCAGTATTGGGTCAACAATTGACTATTCATTTATGGCGAAATCTATTTAGAATGAAACAGTACATTGCGATTATTCCAGCGTTCTTTTTCTTGTATATCATTGTGTTTGTATGGACCAAAAGACCATTTAAGGAATCTAAGTACCTAAACAAGAACTTGAAAATGAATATAAAGATGATGAATGTTTTTCTATTAAGTTTGATGATGGTTGGTGTTTCTCAACTGTCCTATCAAAACATCATCAAATCTTCATTTTATGAAGAAAATAGAGTAGCCTTAAAAGGGGTTCAAACCATGGGCCTTTACAACTACTACATTAACGACTTACTAAGCTACACACTAGGATCAGGCGAACCTGTCATTGACGAAGAATCTGATCTCGCGATAGAAATCGAAGACTTTATTACAAACGTTAAGTCAGAGTGCCCACTCAATTTTTTAGATGAAACTACCTGCAATAATCCAGATTTTAAGGGTTTATTTGAAGGGAAGAACCTCGTTTTATTACAACTTGAATCATTGAATGATTTTGTTTTAAATCTCGAAGTGGGTATTGAAGAGGAGACTTATGAAATCACACCATTTTTAAATAGTTTAATACGTGACAATAGCACCCTTTACTACGATAACTTTTACTCTCAAATTGGAGTCGGTAAGACAAGTGACGCTGAATTTGCGACACTTACTGGTATGAGTGCTACTGGTCAAATTGTGACCTATTTTGATTACATCGCCAATAATTTTGAGACACTCCCAAGATTGTTTTCGGAAAAAGGCTATGAAACCTATGCAATGAACGGTTCTACTGAAACCTTCTATAAGCGTAGGGAGAATTATGCTACGTTCGGATTTAACGAAAATAACTTTGCAGGTATGGAAGTGCTTCTAGATAAAGGGTATTACAATCCTGAAACCGAAACCATTAATGGTTGGGTTGATGATACTGTTATATTTGAATACTTAATTGACACGCTTCAAAAAGATGAACTGCAATTTATATTTGCCTTAACAACCATTCTACATACACCTTATTTTGATTTTGAAGGTATTACAGGTATAAACCCTTGGGAAGCAGTATTAAAGGGCGATTTAGCGAACTACTTGGATTATGCAAAACGAACCGATGACACGCTAAAGGCTTTGTTTGAAACACTTCAATCATTGAACCTTCTTGAAGAAACTGTGTTTGTATTGTATGGTGATCATACCGCAGGATTAACCATGTATGATTTAAATCAAATTTATCCTGATCTTACTCATATAGACTATCAAAAGTTATCGCACAATGTACCATTTATGATTTATGCACCAGGAATGGATTTGAAATCTATAGATGTGGATACCTCATTGGTAAGAGGACAAACAGACACCAAAAGAACGCTTGCTAATCTGTTTAACTTAAACGAAAATTATCATTTTGGCGTAGACATCTTATCAAGCGATAAAACATTTGCCTATAACCCAATGACACTAGACTTGTTTACAGATGATTATCACTTAATTCTTCCATCGAGATGGATTGATAATGAGCTTTATACAGACCGAATTGAAGAAATATCAAACGCATTTTATGATTATAAGAGAATGAACGATGCGATATTGAAATATCGATATTTCGATGAGAAATAATATGAAACACTACTCAGTATTACTAAAAGAAACTATTGAATCACTCAATATTAAAAAAGATGGCATCTACGTGGACGCAACCCTTGGGGGTGGCGGTCATTCAGAAGCCATTTTATCACGTCTTGATGGCGGTCATTTGTATGGGTTTGATCAAGATATATTCGCCATCAACCAAGCGAAGAAAAGACTAGAAAGATTTAACAATTTTACCGCAATTAACCGTAACTTTGAATTCATAGAAGAAGAACTTATTAAATTGGGTATCACCAAAATTGATGGCATTATTATGGACTTAGGGATGTCTTCATTTCAAATAGATGATGGTTCAAGGGGATTCTCTTATATGCAAGACGCTCGTCTTGATATGAGAATGAACCAAGATGCTAAAAAGAGTGCTTACGACATCGTAAATACATATTCTTTAGATGAACTTACATATATTTTCAAAGTATATGGAGAAGAAGATTTTGCCAGACCGATTGCGAAGAAAATCATTGAACTTAGACCATTAAATACCACTTTTGATTTGGTTAAGATTACCGATCAATATAAGTACCTTCAAAAGTCTCATTCAGCTAAACAGGTCTTTCAAGCATTGAGAATCGCAGTTAATGATGAACTAGGCGTTCTTGAAAGAACCTTGCCCAAAATCATTAATATGCTTAACAAAGATGGCGTAATATCTGTCATAACCTTCCATAGTTTAGAAGATAGACTGATTAAACACTTCTTTAAAGAGTATAGCGAACTCAAAGTCCCAAAAGGCGTACCGATTTTATCAAATCAATTGGCGCCACTTAGACTTTATAATCGTAAACCAATCCTTCCTAGTGAAGAGGAACTTAAGGAGAATAGTCGCTCTTTATCAGCAAAACTAAGAGCTGCTATTAAGAACTAATGGAACTAATTAAAAGCGGACACGAAGCCTTTATTAGAGCTTCCAAACTTATCGATGAAGCAACTCACACAATCGAAATCCAAATGTTTATTTGGAGAGATGATAACATTGGTAATGTGGTTTTAGAACATGTATACCAGGCTTTAAATCGTGGTGTAAAAGTCATCATTAAGAAAGATGAGTACGGTTCGATATTCGAGAAATCGGAAGAAAACAAACAAAGTCTTTTTCATAAACAGAAAAACAGAAAACTTTCACCACTTATCAGAGGAATTGATTGGATGTATTCTGATAAAAGAAAACCAAAAGGGTACAATCAAAATCCCAACCCATTATTAGATAAAGTCCTTAATCACCCGAACTTAACCCTTAATCAAAGTGTCTTGAAAGACCATACCAAATACTATATTATTGATGACAGAATCCTATTTATGGGTGGTGTTAACATTGAGGATAAAGAAGATGGTAAAGATATTCAGGGAAGAGTCTATAAAGATTATATGGTTCAAATCGAAGATGAAGCCTTTATTGTGTATTTTAAGGAAAGATTAAACGGAAAAGCTTTTGATTCAACTAGAGTACTTGAGGTTGTAACAAACGCACATGAACCTGAGGCGAGCATTCTAATCCCAAAAATGTTTAATCAAGCAGAGTCAAAGATTGTTATGCATATGGCCTATTTTGGAGCAAAGACGTCAACTAAAGCAATTTTGAATGCACTTAAAAAGGGCATTAAAGTGGAAATATTGACTTCCAAGGTTTCCAATCTTCAAACCCACTTCAACTTAATGTTGTTGAAAAAACTCTATCGAAAAGGGGCATTCATTTACCTTTATGAAGGGTTGGTTCATGCAAAAGCAATGGTTGTAGATGATACTTTTATTGTTGGATCTACGAACTTAAATAACGCTGCATTTTATAAATTAGGGGAATGTTCTTTAGTGATTAAAGATCAAACCGTGGTCGATGATTTTTTAGATGAACATAAGAAAATGGTGGCAAAATCCACCACAATAACTCATTATTCTGATATAAAATATAGTAAAATTCTGGCTTTGTTGGAAAAATTAGTTAGTTAAGAAACACGAACTGTGTTTCTTTTTTCTTCTATGATATACTAGACTTAAGAGGTGTTACTATGGAACAAGAGGTTAGATTGACCAAAGGCATGTTACTTGATGAAAATGGTGAACTGATTGAAAAAGGCTATAATGAAGACCTAATCCGTACCTATGATAAAAAGGATGTAAATGTCAAGGGTCTAAGACTTAAGGAATGGGACTATTACTACATCGGCAACAACAAACATGGGGTTGCATTAACGGTTGCGGATAACAGTTATATGTGGCTTGCTTCTGTAACCGTACTCGATTTTGAGAAAAAGACCTACCATACATTTTCTAAAATGGGCATACCATTTAAGAAACTCAACTTACCAAACAGTTCTAAAATGGGGGATTTGGTTTTTACTAGAAAAGGCTTCTCATTTAAGTTTTTACATGAAAACGGGCATCGTAGGTTATTAGTCGACGTGAACAAGTTTCAAGGATCTAAGTTTAGTCTAGATGTCGTACTAAAAGAAAACCCGAACACATCCATTGTGATTGCTACGCCATTCGATAAACCAAAACATTTCTACTATAATCATAAGATTAACCTAATGACAGTAGAAGGTTCATTTAGAATCGGAACATCCATATACCCATTAGACAATGCTTATGGGACATTGGACTGGGGAAGAGGGGTATGGACCTATAAGAATACTTGGTATTGGTCAAGTGCTTCGGGTACACAAAATGGCAAACCAATTGGCTTTAACTTAGGCTATGGCTTTGGCGATACAAAAAACGCATCTGAAAACATGTTTTACTATGATTCGATAAACTATAAATTCCAAGATATCGAGTTTGTTATTCCGAAGGATTCAGGCAAAGACAAATTTATGATGCCATGGGTTCTTAAGTCAAAAACAGAAGATATATATTTGGACTTCTCACCTGTAGTGGATAGGAACTCAAACTCGAATGTATTGGTTATCAAGTCGATTCAACACCAGGTATTTGGGTATTTTAATGGATATTTTATATTACCTAGTGGGACAAAAGTAGAAGTGAATAATTTATTTGGATTTGCTGAAAAAGTTGTTAATAACTGGTAAAAAAAACCGCTATAGAACGTCCTTATTCAGTCAAGGGCAGTCATATAGCGGTTTGTTTTTTAGTATGTTTTCTTTTTTCTTGCACCAATAGTAATGCGAATGTAGTCTAAATGTAAATCTTTCAGTTCGGGAATTTGCTTGATATAATCAAATATATCAGTGTTGTTAATCTCAGTAATCTTATTGGTATCTTTTACAACAACGTGAACATGGCTGTCTGCATTGTGCATAGGATTATCAATAGCTAGGTCATAATACTTTGTGTCGTTAATGTATAACTCAACTACTATTTTTTGTTCAATTAAAAAATCAAGGTTGTTGTAGATTGTAGAAATATTTGTAAATCCCTTTTTAGCCAAGGCATTTTGAATTTCTTTAAATGTTAGATGGTTATTTTCTAACACATCAATCATTGCTCTTCGGCTATTGGTAATGCGTAAATTATTTTTACGTAATTTATTAAAATAGCTCTCGCGTGAGTCCATTTAATCGCCTCCTAGGTAATCACTGTTTGCATTAAAGTATGATTTCATCATTTCATATAAAACGTCTGTATTATAAGATAATGTTTCATATTTAGTTTCTTTTTGAACCAATGTATAGGGTTCTAAAATATGCAAATGAACACATGGTTTCTTTTTTAAGAGTTTGAATAGACCTTTTGGCTTCTTAAAAACGAATACCATAGGTATTATATCAACATTCGCATTGAATGCAAAACGAAATGCACCTTTTTTGAAAGGTCTAATGTGATCACAGTATGGTCTAAGTGACGCTCAAGGAAAAACAGCCACCATCGAGTTGTGATGAAGCCTATCGTTTAATTGCTCCTGGAAGCGTATGAGTTGATCTTTTGTATCCGGAATTGGCGCACCACCAACAAGATAAAAGAGCTTTCCAACAAATGGAAGTCCGAGATTGGTTTTAAGCATGGTGAAGTATAAACGTTTTGGCCAAAAGTATGAACCTAGTAAGAATGCGTCAAATTGGTGTACGTGATTAGAGACAATCACAGCACCTTTTTTCTTATGTTTTTTATAGTTTTCTTTATGTTTCACTCTAAAACCAATGAAGAAGAACCCATAAATGTAGACAAAAAGAATCTTAATTATTAAAACCAAGATTTTTGATAGTATTTTTCTATGGAGTTTTTGACCAAAATAATCGAAATTTTCGTCTAAAGTAACAGGTTTTGCTTCTATCGTTTTAAACGTATGTTCATTTTCATCTGGTTTTTGATTTGGTTCATTTATCATTGGTTACCTCTAGGGTGTTAGATTTATCTTTATTATAGCACAAATATTAAGTCTACTTAAGATAATTATATCTATAGATATGATATAATTGTTTTGGTGATGATATGATAATAATCTATGGTGGATCGTTTAATCCCCCAACTAAAGCTCATAAGACAATTAAAGATTATTTAATGAAAAAATACTCACCATCTCTGTTTATATTCTTGCCAGTAGGCAATAAGTATCCTAAATCGGGTTTGGTTAGTTATGAGCACCGAAAAGCGATGCTAAAACTGATTAGTGAGGAAACTAGTGTTGTTGTCTCAGACTTTGAACAGACAGAGACATTTACTGGAACAGTATCGGCATTGGATCACTTCTCCAAGTTATACAATGAGGAGGTTTTCTTCGTATTAGGCGCTGATAATCTAAAAAACATCGGAACTTGGATAGAAAACGATCGTTTAATCTCTACTTATCGATTTATTGCGATTGATCGTGATCATCAAATTAAAGATATGATTAAAGACCTTAATTTGCCTTTAGAAAGGTTCAGTATTGAAAACTTAGATTTAAAAGAAAAATCATCTAGATTCAGAGAGAATCCAAAAGAAAACACACAAGAACTTGATGAAAGTGTCTTAAACTATATCAAAAAACATCATCTATATGAGGTATAAACTATGTATAAAAACGGATTTTTAAAAGTTGCTTTAGTGACGCCAAAACTAGAAGTAGGACATCCAAAATTTAATGTAGATGAAATGCTTCTTGCTTTAAAAGAGATTAAAGCAGGACTTGTTTTGTTTCCAGAATTATCGATTACTGGCTATTCTTGTGGTGATCTTTTTTATCAAGAAGAGTTGATTATCCAAACCAAAAGAGAACTTCAAAGATTTTTAAAAGAGAATAGTTTTAATGGGATTGTCGCCGTTGGATTACCTCTAGATATTGAAGGTGTACTATACAATGTTGCTTGTGTAATTAGAGGCAACGAAATTCTTGGGATTATCCCTAAAAAGTACTTACCTAACACCAATGAATACTATGAAAAAAGATGGTTTAATTCAGGCTTAGACATTAGACTAAAGGAAGTCACGCTTTTCAATAAGCGCATACCATTCGGAGACATTTTGTTTGAAGATAAAGATAAAGACATTCGTTTTGGTGTTGAGATTTGTGAAGATATGTGGACAAACTTCTCACCAGGTAATGCCTTATCGCTTATGGGTGCGAACATGATTTTAAATCTTTCTGCCTCTACAGAGTATTTATACAAAAACGAGACTAGAAGAATGGTAGTTGTGGAAAACTCTAGACGTAATTCAGGAGTATATTTATATGTTTCATCAGGAATGTTAGAATCGTCAAGTGACACGGTGTTTTCTGGACATAATATGGTCGCTATCAATGGTGATTTGAGAGAAGAAGCTTTTTTCAATACACCAGAAACACAAGTTTTAATAACTGAGATTGATTTCGGTGAAATAAACTTCAAACGTAGACATGATAACAATCTTAAAGATTCTTTACATAGAGAACAATTTGATATCATTAGAGTATCCATTTCGTTTCCTATAACAGAAGTTTTTCACTTTCATAAAAAACTAAATCCTTATCCTTTTGTTCCAAGTGAACATCCAATAAGAGCATTCAATGACATTAAACGCATTCAGACCCAAGCACTTGCTAAACGATTATTGCATTTAGGCAATCAAAAGCTCATTATTGGTGTTTCTGGAGGTTTAGATTCTACATTGGCTTTATTGATTGCTTCAGATACAATGAAGTTTTTAAACAGACCAGCGACCAATATCATTGGGGTAACTATGCCAGGACTAGGTACATCCAGTAGAACCAAGCAAAATGCGATTCTATTGATGGATAAATTAGGAATTACCCAATTAGAGAAATCCATTGTTGAAGAAACCTTAACTCATTTTAAAATGATTGAACAAGATGAAAACAAAACGGATATTACCTATGAAAACACCCAAGCAAGAATAAGAACAATGCTTTTAATGAACCTTGCAAATAAGGAAAATGGCATTGTACTAGGTACGGGTGATTTGTCAGAAATCGCTTTAGGATTTATGACTTATAGTGGTGACCAAATGAGTATGTATGGCATTAATGCCGGATTGCCAAAGACATTGGTCAAATTTATGGTTAGTGAGTATGCGAATGAGTATAAAGAACTTAAAGAAATATTATTAGATATTGTTGATACACCAGTTTCACCTGAACTTATTAAAGATCAGGTCACAGAAGACATTATTGGAAAATACATGATCAATGATTTTCTGTTATATCGATTATTAAAATGTGGAGATGACCATACTAAAATGGCTTTCTTGTTAGAAGAAGTGTTTGGGCTTGATTCCGTGACCGCTATTGATAAATCCAAGGCGTTCATGAACCGTTTTTACGCTCAACAGTTTAAACGACAAGTACTACCTGACGGGCCAAAAGTACTGGATATTTCCTTATCCCCAAGGGGCGATTTTAGATTGCCTTCAGACATAAAGGTTGTGATTAAATGAAGAAAGTTATATTAGGATTAAGTGGTGGTGTTGATTCAAGCGTAGCCGCAGTCATTTTACTCGAACAAGGGTATGATGTTGAAGCGGTTTTTATGCGTAATTGGGACAGCGCAGCCAATCAAGATGTTTACGGGAATCCTACCGTTAATGATGAAATATGTGCTCAAGAAGTGGATTATATGGATGCCAAAAAAGTGGCAGACCAACTTGGTATCAAACTACATAAAGTGGATTTTACTGAGGAGTATTGGAAACAAGTCTTCACCTATTTTTTAAATGAATATGAACGTGGTAGAACACCAAATCCAGATATATTATGTAACACAGAAATTAAGTTTAAGGCTTTTTTAGACTATGCGAAACGCCTAGATGCAGACTATATAGCAATGGGACACTATGCCAAAACTGAAGTTAGAAATGGTCATACCGTACTTGCAAGATCCAAAGATCAAAACAAGGATCAAACGTATTTTCTATCACAATTAACAGAGAGTCAAATCGAAAAAGCTCTGTTCCCATTAGGAGATATTGATAAGAAAGACGTTCGTGAGATTGCGAAAAAACATAATCTAGCAACTGCAATCAAGAAAGATTCTACAGGTATATGTTTTATCGGAGAACGTCATTTTAACGCCTTTTTAAGCAATTATATCTATAAGAAATCTGGCGACATGAGACGTTTAGATGGGACATTTATTAAAAAGCACGATGGATTAATGAATTACACAATCGGACAACGAAAAGGTCTAGGTATTGGTGGGCTTAAAGAATACGATTTAGAACCATGGTTTGTGGTTGGTAAGGATGTTGTTAACAACGTTTTGTTTGTTGAACAAGGCTTTCACCATGATTATCTATACAGCGATGCTTGTATCGTAACCGATGTAACTTGGCGTGGAGACCGTTCTTTAGAAGGAAGAAAATTCACAGCTAAGTTCAGATATCGTCAAGAAGATAACGATATCGAATTAAGATTTATTGATGATAAAACCCTAGAGGTTAGATACCCACAAACTGTAAGAGCTGTAACCCCTGGGCAAGCTTGCGCAATCTATGAAGGTGACGTTTGTGTGGGCGGCGGATTTATTGATACCGTCTATAGAAATAGTGAAAAGAGAAATTATTAATGCGTAAAGTTTGGATACTGTTTGGGTTTTCCATGCTCGTTGGATTAAGCATGAATCTTGCCCATCCTGTAACGCCAGCACATCTAAGATCGATTAATGTTGATTCGAGTTTGTTTGGTATTATATTCGCGAGTATGAATTTAGGACAATTTATTATGGCTCCATTTTGGGGCAATTATGGCGATTCTAGAAATAGAAAAGCCGTTTTAATTATCGGCCTTATGGGATACGGAATTAGTCAGGCACTCTTTGGTTTGTTTGTTAATATCTATTTAATTATTTTGGTTCGTTTTACAGCCGGTGTCTTTGCAAGTGCGGTCATATCTAATGTGCTTGCTCACATTAGTGTAAATGATGACTTTAAAGACAGTAAATCCAAAATCATATCTTTGATAGTTGCCTTTAATGTTATTGGATCGACATTAGGCTACTATATTGGCGGTTTTATTGGCGATTTCTTCGTAGGAAAAGAATATGTCTTGATGTATATTCAAGGGGCATTTAACATTCTATTAGCGATTGTTTCTATTAAACTGGTTAATGTGCATGAACCTGTCAAAATAGCCTCAGCAAGACAAAGTGCGTTTAAACAGTTAGCTCAATTAAGAAAACTCTCTAAACCCCTGTTTTTGCTTGTTATTATGATGTCAATTATTTCAATTGCTCAAACGAATTTCTCGAAGTATGTTGATTTATACATGACAGATATTGGCTATAAATCTAGCGATATTGGTTCGATTGTATTCGTTACAGGTGTGGTTGTATTAATTGTTAGTTTTCTAGTTGTTCCAAGACTATCCTCTCGATTTAAAGACACACATATCCTTGTATTTTCAGTACTTGTACAAGCAATTTTCTCATTTTTGACGTTTGCATTTGATCAAAGTTACTTCTTGATATTTGCCTATAGTTTCTACCTCATATACATAGCTGGTAAAGCCGTTTATGAACCAACTGTTGCATATCATTTATCTACATACAAAGATGTATCCCCAGGCATTTTGATGGGTGCGAGAACCAGTTCAATTGCGCTTGGTGCGATTATTGGACCTGTTTTGGCAGGATTCTTTTACGATGATTTAGGTCATTATATGTTCATGATTTTATCGATACTATTGTTGATGTCTAGTGTCGTACTTTACTTTTATCAAAGGAGACGAACATGATTACACTTACAGGCAACATTACACATTACTTATTCAGAAATGAAGACAACGGTTTTAGTATTGCTAAAATTGTCCTTGAGAACATGGATGAAGTCATTATTACTGGTTACTACCCAGAACTGTCTAAAGAAGTGACTTATACATTTGTTTGTGAAGAAACCAGTCATCCTAAGTATGGTATCCAGTACAAAGTGGTTTCTTTCAATAAGGCAGAAGTCCAAAACAAACAAGGACTAATCAGCTATTTATCCAGTGATTTATTTACTGGAATCGGCCCTACTAGAGCAAAGAAAATAGTCGATACGCTTGGTGATGATGCCATTAAGAAAATCTTGAATGATAAAACAACTCTTCTTAATATGGGGTTAAACCGTCTTCAAATTGAACGTTTCTATAAACAACTTTATGACAATCAAGTAGTTGAACAGACCCTAGTATCGTTATATGGGTTTGGCTTGACATCAAAAATGGCTATGAAGCTCTATTCTAAGTATGGAAGTGATGCCTTAGATGTCATTAAAGAAAATCCTTATCGACTAATTGACGATATTGAGGGGATTGGATTTAAACGGGCTGACCAACTTGCAATGACCTTTGGTATGAACCCTACAGATTCTCGAAGAATCGAAGCTTTATTACTATTTGGGATTAAAACCGTTTCCTTACAAAAAGGAGATACCTATATTAAAGACCATCAACTCGTTGACGCTGCTAAGGATATGATTGATGAAACCATAGATGAAAATAATCTATTAGAGGCACTTAAATCTTTGATAGATTCTGATAGAATCATTAAGGATAAGGATAAATATTATTTAGAATCTATCTATAACAGTGAATCCTCGCTTGCCAATGAACTTAAACGTCTAAAAACGGACATTGAAGCCATTGATGAAACAGAAGCAGATAACCTGGTTTGGCTAACAGAACAAAAGCTAGGAATTACGTATTCAGAGAAGCAAAAAGAAGCGATTAAAAGCGCACTATCCAGTTCGATTTCTGTAATTACAGGCGGACCTGGTACAGGTAAAACTACAATTATCCATGGATTGCTAGAAATCTATGCGATTAAAAATGATATTGATTTAGAATTAGAATCAGCCAGTGAATCCATTTTACTAATAGCTCCAACAGGAAGAGCCGCAAGACGTATGCAGTCTGTAATGTCGATGAAGGCACTTACAATCCATAGAGCGTTAGGGTATAACTATGAAGGTGTATTTTACTATAACGAGATCATTCAATTGCCACATCAATTAATCATTATCGATGAGGCATCAATGATTGATATATTTCTAGCAGAAAACCTCTTTAAGGCAATAAAATCTGGTGCACAGGTTGTCATAGTTGGGGATGAAGATCAGTTGCCATCTGTTGGCCCTGGTCAAATACTTGCAGACATAATTTCATCAAAGTTCATGCCAGTCATTGCGTTAAAAGAAATCCATAGACAAGCAAAAAACTCCGGCATCATCGATTTAGCTCTAAAAGTGAATAACCAGTCGGTATCGGACTTAGATTATGAGTCGAAAGAAGATATAAAATTTGTTTCAAAAGGGGAGTCTGGTGTATTAGACATTATCATCGGAACCATTGATGAAGCACTTGATATGGGGTATTCGTTGAAGGAAGATATTCAAGTATTAATCCCAATGTATAAAGGACCATTGGGAATTGATGCCGTTAACCTTGCCTTACAAAGACGATATGCTGATTTAACTAAAAAGAAGATTACTTATGGTGATAAAACTTATGTTATTGGCGATAAAGTCATTCAACTTTCCAATAATCCTGAAAAAGGCATTATGAATGGGGATATCGGTATCATCAAAGACATTTCAAAAGACCCTAATGATCAAGATATTTTATACATTGATTTCGACGATCATGTTGTGACAGTTTCAAGAGCGGAACTAGATGATATTAATCTAGCTTATGCAATCAGCATTCATAAATCTCAAGGTAGCGAATACAAAGTTGTTATCATGCCACTTGTAAGAGGCTATCAGAGAATGCTTAGAAAAGAACTTCTTTATACTGGCATAACTAGAACCAAGACACACTTAACTCTGGTGGGGGATTTATCTTTGATAGAAAAAGCGTCTAAAGTACTCAATGAAAAACGTCAAACAACGCTTGATGAATTCTTATCGACCAATAAAAAAGAGGATAAAGTATTATCCCCTTATGATTTCTTATGAAAAATGAGCACTCGATAAAGTGCTCATTTTTCTATATAATTACTTAAGAATTTTTTGAACCAGATGTGCTAAATAGCCACCAATTAGTGGTCCAACGATGAATATCCAAACTTGTTCGAGTGCTTTACCAGCTTGTAGTATCGCTGGTGCAAGTGATCTTGCAGGGTTAACACCTAAACCGGTTAATTGGAATCCGAAAATAATGATTAGTGTTAATGTTAACCCAATAATTAAACCGGAAACAACAGACGATTTTTCTTTGGATGTAACTTGTAGAATGACTGTAATGAAGATGAATGTTAAGAATACTTCAACCAATAGTCCAACTAGTAGTTCAGCAAATCCTGTATTAGGAAGTGCAGTTGAAACTAGGTTTGAACCTAAGTTTGAATTTGATCCAACAATCACTAGTACCATTGTTGAAGCCAGTAATGCCCCAACCAATTGGCTAACAACATAGTATAAGAATTCTATACCTGTAATACGCTTTTCTAAGAATGCAGCAAGCGATACTGCAGGGTTAAAGTGCCCACCAGACACGTGTCCTACTGCATTTGCCATAACAACTACGGATAAGCCAAATGCTAAAGCTGTGAATAGAATATTTAATCCACCTAAGTGACCTGTTGTCACTGCGACACCTGTACCGAATAATACAAGTACAAATGTACCTAAAAATTCTGCAAATAGTTTTTGATATAATTTCATTTTTTTAATCTCCTTTATGAGCATTCTAGCACAGCACAACTAGCTTTTCAATCTAAGTGCTTAAGGCGGGGAAATAATTCAAAAAATAGGATATCTATCTATTTAAAACAGAATAAACGTAAAAAAAACTAAGGCATTTAGCCTTAGTGGTTATTTGAAAAGTTTTCTAAGTGGCATAATGTAGCCACCAGTTACATTGGATATGTCATTGGACACAACCATTGCATTTGGGTGTATTTCTCTGATGCTGTCAATGACTGAGACAACGCTCTTACGATTCGCAAATGTGATTAACACCATTCGTTTCTCATCTTTCCCAATGGCATCAATGGTTGTAACACCATACCCTAGATTCCTTAGATGATTCGCAATTTTCTTCCCATGACCGAAATCTGTAATCGTTTGAATTTGAACTTTACCAAAGGCAAGTTTTTGTTCTATAAGTGATCCAACAAAAACCCCAGCAGCAAATCCAAAGCTATAAACAATACCCTTCATAGGCGATTCACTTATTCCAGTTATGACTCCGCTGGCAATAAATACCCATAAGATAATCTCGATTAACGCAAGTATAGTTCCTAACTTACGGTATCCTTTTGAGATTAAAATAATGCGCATTGTACCTATTGATACTTCTATAATTTTTGCTAAAAAAATCAACAACAGTTCCCAAATTGAAGTCACTGTTAATATGTGTATAAAGTTATCCCACATGTGTCTCACCCACCTTATATAATTGTAACATAAGAGATTATTTAATTTGTAATAATTTGGTTAAATCGGTTTATTGCAGGATGCTCTTAGTAAGTTAACTTCTTCAAGAGTTAATTCTCTAAAGGACCCCTTTTTTAGTGTTTCATCCAGTTTGATTGGCCCAAAGGTCACCCTCTTTAAATAGGTTACTTTCATGTCTAAACTTTGAAACATTCTTTTGACTTGATGAAACTTACCTTCTTTGATGGTTAAGTAAGCCTTGTTACCTTCAAGTTTTTCTATTTTTGAAGGCATGCATAAATACCCATCGTCTAACGTTATTCCAGTCTCAAATAAAGATTGGTAGATTTGTTTATAGTCGCCTTCAAATTCGACATAATAGGTTTTCTCAACATGGTATCTAGGCGATAAGAGTTGATGTGCTAATAGACCATCATTGGTCACGATTAGAAGACCTTCAGTATCAATGTCTAGTCTTCCTACTGGAAATGTTTGAAAGGCTTCATAGCCTACCAATAAAGACTTTGTAGTTTTATGGTAAGGGTCATAGTTCGAGCTGATGACGCCATCAGGTTTATGTAACATTAAATAGACATATTGTCTGTAATTGGTTAAAGAGCCTTCTAATAGGATTTCGTCTAACGCCTCATCAATCTTTTTGTCTTCTTTTAGTATAATTTCACCATTTACACTTACAAGGCCTTTTTTTATAAGTTGTTTTACTTCAGTACGTGTGCCATAACCAGCATGGGCAAGGTATTTATCGAGTCTCATCATAAGATAAATAGGCTTTATATAACATTAAAGCCACTCCTTTTTGATTAAGTAATGATTCATCTAAAGGCAATTTCACCCAAAAAGCATCATCCACTTCAAAAGATAACACAAAGGGTTCTTTGATGACTTTTGAAACATACAATAAAAACAAAGTATCCAATCGTTCATGGTATTCACTCTTTATGAACTTCAACTCATTAACGGTTTGACCAATTTCTTCAAACACTTCACGTTTAACGGTATCTTCTGCAGATTCACCTGGTTTGTAATATCCAGCAACAAACACATAAAAATCTTTAGAAACATAATTTTGTTTCAGCAAAGCTACTTCATTTAGTTCATTGATAACCATGGTCAAAATACATACACTAGATGATTCGAATATTGGCTTTTTACAAGAATCACAATAAGGGACGAGGCCTTCATCGCCGATCCGTTTTTCAGTCAGTCTTGTTCCACAATGTGGACAGAAAAGTGCTCTCATATAGATAAATCCTCCATCTCTATTTTACCAAAAACAAATGGATTTCGATAGATAACAAAGCCATATTAAAGAAATTCATGTTGTAAAAACGCTTTGTTTAACTTATAATGAATTTGTTAGACTACAATATAGGATAAAGAGGATCAATATAGTGGATGATTTCGTATTTGAAAGAATTATTAACGAGTGTCAGATAGCCTACGCTAGATGCGAAATGGTCTATTCTGAAGATAAACCAATTGATTACCGTTATTTAGAGGCTAATCAGGCATTTTATAACCTGTTGAGAACATCTGAATCAGAACTAATTGGACAAAGCATGAAGAGTTTAAAGCACAAAGACCCAAAAGAAGTAGATGGTTTCATCGAACAGATTTTTGAGGTATCCAAGAAGGACTTAAAAGAGTTTAACTATTATCATAAGCAATTTGAGCAAACGTTTAAAGTGAATATCATTGGACACAAAGGAAATGAGTTTGTGTTAGTGGCAGAGCAATGCGAACCTTTTGAAGATGCCTATAAACATTTACAAGAAGAGCATCATTTGATTATGAATTCGATTGCAGAAGGCATTATGGTTGTGTCCCAAGAACACAAAGTTGTCTCACTAAATCAAAGCGCATTGTCTATTCTAGGCTATATTTCTGAGTCTAGTGTTATTGGCGTTAATATTTTCAATTTATTGTTTGCACATTTAAAAAACATAATCAGATCAAAGTTCAGTGCTTTGCTCGATAGGGTGCCATTTTACAATCAAACCACGAAGTTCATTAAGAGTGATGGGACGTGGATTGATGTTACGTTTAGTGTCACTAGAAGAACTAAAGGGAATGCTACCATAGGCTATGTGATGTCTTTCCAAGATGTCAGTAAAGAAAAAGAATTAGAAAACCAACTTAAAATATCCGAAGACATCAAATCTATTGCATTAAATCATTTACCAGGTCTAATTTATCAATCGCTTCCAGATGAATCGAGAACAATTACATTTGTGTCTCATGGGGTATATGAGTTAACAGGTTATACTAAACTTGAAATGGAAAACGAAGCGCCATTTAATTATTCCCGAATCGTTCATCAAGACTATCAACAAGAAATTTGGACCGATTGGCAAAACTCAATTCAAACTGGTAATGAGTTTGAGAAAGAGTATATGATTGTAACTAAAGAAGGAAAATCAAAATGGGTTTACGAAAAAGGTAAACCAATTTATAGTCAAAGTAATGAAGTCGTTGCCATTGAAGGGATCATTATTGATTTAGATAAGCGTCGTCAAAAAGACATAGAGATTGAGCACTTAATGTATCATGACCGATTGTCTGGACTTAAAAACAGGTTATATTTCGACCATATGCTAAATAAATATGTTGAGGAAGCTAGATACCCAATCGGAATCATGGTAGCGGACTTAGATGGCATGAAATTTATCAATGATGTTTTTGGAAGACAATTTGGCGATAAAGTCATTGAAGAGTTTGCTAATGTCTTAAAAAAATACGAAAAAGATGGTGTGGTTGTAGCTAGATCTGGTGGAGATGAGTTTTCATTAATACTACCTCATAGCGAAGCTTCTAACACCTATGAAGTCATGATAAACATCCAGGAAGATGCCAAACAGTTTATCTATAAGTCTGATATAAAAGACTTTCAACTCTCGGTTTCAATGGGATTTGAAACTAAAGTGAATGATTCAGAGGACATGCAAACCATTATTAAGTCAGCTGAGGATTACATGCATAGAAGAAAGCTGATTGCCAGAGCTCAAAATAATCGCGATTCATTGTCATCTATAAAAGCAACGATGATGGCAAACTCGCAAGAAACACAAGATCACATGGAGCGAATGGGCAGTATTGCACTCCAAGTTGGCGATAAGTTAGGCTTAAAACAAAACACGATGGATGATTTATATCTACTCGCTTTGCTTCATGATATTGGTAAAGTGGGCGTTCCATCAAATATCATCAATAAACCAGGGAAATTAACAGATGAAGAGTGGAAAATAATGAAAACCCACCCTTCCATCGGATATCAAATAGCAATGAGCAGCATTGATCTCAAATCCATCGCAGAAGGCATACTCTCACATCATGAAAGATTTGATGGCACAGGGTATCCTGATGGGTTAAAAGGCAAGGAAATTCCATTGATTTCAAGAATCATCTCAGTCATTGATACTTATGATGCGATAACTCAAGATAGACCTTATCGCAAAGCAAGAAGTCATGAAGAGGCGATATTAGAAATAAAGAAATGTTCAGGTACACAGTTTGATCCAGATATCGTCGAGGCATTTATCGGCATATTTGCATAAATGAGGTGCTTTTATGGAAAAACTATTGAAACGCATGATTGTAATCATAGTTATTTTCACTGTTGGCCTCACCCTTTTATCAATGTTTGGAATCTATAGTCCACTTCAGCGCACGATTCAACGTGAAAAACAAAAGAACTTTAGTACAACAGCTAGAATCTACAAAGATACGCTTGATGCATTCTTCAAAAATGCTCATGAAAAAGCCAATCTCATAACCAGTGACTATTACACCAAAAATACATTGAGATCCTTTAAGGATGGCGAGCTCACAAACCAAGAAACAACCGCTCTATTCGAGACGGCTTTTTCTGTTACTATGTCGAATATTTCCAATCTATCTTATGCTGAAATAGTATCAGGAGATACCTCAATCATTGCCTACGGATCAGTCAATGATGATTATCTAGATTCTCTTGAAATCGATTATTATGAAATAGGCATTATTCAAAATGAAGATAAATACAATGCAATCATCGTCTATCCAATCTATTCACCTGTGGATTCATCGATGACGGGAAGACTAATCATGGAATATGACTTAACTCAATCGATGTCTAGTTTATTTATATCTCAGTATAGCTTCGCCCTTAGTAATCAAAGAAGCCATAATGATTACATCATAAATAAGTCTAGTGATATTCGTAGTAATGGATCCACACTATACTTGACAGGAGATAGACTTTATTATCTAGGAAAGTTTGAGTATGCAAACATCTACTATGCGATTAGCATTAATAGTAAGGCCTTGTATGGTGTGATTGATACAAGCGTAAAATTTAGTTTGCTAACAATTATCTCAATTACATTAGTAGCATTCTTATTACTGAATGCATCAGTTTTCAAAAAGATGGCTACGTTATTAAAGAAACACAAAGTTCAAAGTGATGCCATTATGAAAATAGCGGATTATGACTCGATGACTAAAGCCTATTCTCGCAGTTATTTTGATCGATATGTTGAGAATTTTCATGCCATGTATGATTCTAACTGGAGCGCTTCTTTAGTTATGATTGACTTTGATAACTTAAAACTAATCAATGACCAATTTGGGCATATTGCGGGGGATACCGTATTAAAGATTACTTCAAAGATTATCCTTGATAGTTTGAGAAAAAATGACTTGTTGTTTAGATTCGGTGGAGATGAGTTTGTCTTAATCCTAGAAGATTGTGATCTTGTATTAGCTAAGAAGATTGTCTCAAGAATTATTTCAGAGATATCTAGGGAAAACGACTCATCCAATTACCCAATTGCCATCTCTTATGGGATAAGTCTTTTAATGTATGATTCGGAGATTATGACTGTCATTAATGAAGCAGACAAGATGATGTATAAAAACAAAAATAGGAACCAAGAGAAGAAATACGACCTCTTTAGCATCGAATAGTTGTAAAATAGAAGTAGGAGGGATGATATGAGAAAAAATATTCATTTAGTACTTTATAGTCTATTTTCAGTATTTTACTTGCTACAGTTGATTCAATTTCTACTTTTAGATGGCATTAATGGACCCTATCCATTCTTACTATCAATGATTGTGTTTAATGTGGTATTCATAGTAATCTCAAAGGATAAACCAAATGATATTGCCTTAGGGAGTCAAGTTGGGTATTTCATTTGGTATAGCATCGTGTTCTTCACTAGTAAACCTGATGGCCCTTTTATCACGCTAGGAATTGATATGTATTATTTCGTTATTAAAGTAGGTTTTACCCCTGCTGAACTGGTTGCTTTCACAGAATATTTCGAATCTGTATTGGCGGCGTCTGTCTATTTATTACCATTTGTCTTTATTGTGAATGTAGATTTCTTTAAGACGATATTTTCTAAGAAAAACGCATAAGATATATCTTTTTGTAAAGTCCAATTTCGTATAACAACGAAAATGGACTTTATTTGATTATAAAGATGTATAAAAATATTCTATGTGTAAATTTTTTGAATAAGATAAAAACCACTAAGAGAAGCGTTATAACTTATGTTATAATACAAATGTAAACGCTTTTATTTGCGAAGGGAGAATAATATGAGTGATTTTAAAGTATTTGATTACATGGCAAAGCATGAGTTTGAACAAGTGGTTTATTTTTACGATCGTACGACAGGTTTAAAAGGGGTAACAGTGATTCATAATACAACATTAGGGCCAGCCCTTGGTGGTACTAGATTATGGAATTATGAGTCAGAAGATGATGCTGTTCTTGACTGTTTGAGACTAGCAAGAGGTATGACTTATAAAGCCGCAGCTGCAGGGTTGAATCTTGGTGGTGGCAAAACGGTTTTAATCGGTGATGCAACCAAAGTCAAAAGTGAAGCCTATTTTAGAGCACTTGGAAGATATGTTCAATCATTAAATGGTAGATACATTACGGCAGAAGACGTAAACACAAACACTAAAGATATGAACTATATCCACATGGAAACTGATTATGTTGTAGGTCTTGAAGGCAAATCAGGCAACCCATCTCCAATTACTGCGCTAGGTGCTTTTTATGGCATTAAGTCAGCATTAAAACAGAAATTCGGTTGTGAAGATATTTCTAAGTATACATTTGCGATACAAGGAGCAGGACAAACTGGCTATTATTTAACCGAGTACTTATTAGAAGAAAATGCTAAAAAAATCTATTTTTCAGAAATAAATCCAAAACACATAGAACGTATGAAACAAGAACATCCAGAAGTAGAATTTGTTGATCCAGACAAATTATTTGGTCTAGATGTTGATGTATTGTCACCGTGTGCTTTAGGTGGCGTCTTAAATTCAGATACCATTCCTCAAATTAAAGCTAAAATCATCGCTGGTACAGCGAACAATGTCTTATTAGATGAAGATACACATGGAAATATGATCAAAGAAAGAGGTATTTTATATGCCCCAGACTTTGTCATAAATGCAGGTGGACTCATTAACGTGTATTATGAGTTAATGAATCAGCCAAAAGAAAAAGTATTGGCTGACATTAAGTTGATATATGATCGTTTATTGGAAATCTATCAAATCTCTGAACAAGAGAACATTCACACACAATTAGCAGCAAAAGTATTTGCTAAAAAACGTATTCAGACTATTAAGAATTTACACGATAACTATATTCCAAGATAGGAGGAACCCCTTTGAAAAAGTATTACTCTTTGGATTTTAACAATGAGTTTTGTAAGGGCTGTGAGTTATGTGTAAATAACTGTCCAGTCAAAATACTAGAAATGTCTACAACAAGAATAAACCAATCGGGTTATCAACTAGTAGATGTCACTGATATTGATAAATGTATTGGTTGTGCATTTTGCGCAATGATTTGCCCAGATTCTGTCATTAAGGTGGAAACGAGAGATGTCTAAGAAACTAATAAAAGGAAATGAAGCCATCGCTTTAGCTGCTGTTAAAGCAGGTGTTGATGCGTTTTTCGGATACCCAATAACACCACAAAATGAAGTGCCTGAGTACTTATCGAAATACTTACCAGAAGCTGGGAAAGTGTTTTTACAAGCTGAATCTGAAGTAGCAGCCATCAACATGGTTTATGGCGCAGCTGGTGCAGGAAAACGTGTAATGACTTCGAGTTCTAGTGTAGGGATTGCTTTAAAACAAGAAGCGATTTCTTATATTGCTGGGGCAGAATTGCCGTGTTTAATTGTTTCTGTTATGAGAGGTGGACCAGGACTAGGTGGTATTCAGCCATCTCAAGCCGATTACTATCAGGCAACACGCGGAGGTGGAAACGGGGATTATCACTTATTGGTAATTGCGCCGGAATCGATTCAAGAAACCGTAGACAGTATTAAAGAAGGGTTTGATATTGCAGATCAATATCGAAACCCTGTAATGATATTGGTCGATGGGTTAATTGGTCAAATGATGGAATCCGTAGATTTGGATAAACCAGTGCCAACAAGAGACATGGTATCTAAACCTTGGGCAACCACTGGAACACAAAACCATCCAGGTAGAAATGTTATCTCTAGTTTATTCTTAGACCCTCAAGCCTTAGAAGAACATAACTTAAAACTTAAAGCGAAATATGATCTAATGAAACAACATGAGGCTCGTTACGAACTCATTAATATGGACAATCCAGATTACGTTATCGTTGCCTATGGGACAACGGCTCGTATCGCTAGAAGTGCCATTGAAATGCTTAAAGATGCTGGCATTAATGTAGGCATGATTAGACCTATTACGGTATGGCCATTTCCTAAAAAAGCATTTGATCTTATTCCAAATACTTGTAAAGGCATACTTGTAACCGAAATGTCCTTAGGCCAAATGGTGGATGACGTTGAAATTGCGAACAAGGGCAGATTCGAAGTGGCATTTTATGGTAGAACCGGTGGTGTTGTCATCGATCCAACAGAAATTCGTGATGCCATCATAAACTTTAAAAAGTGGGTGAGAGAATGATTAGATACGAAAAGACAACTGGTCTAACAGATAAAAAAACTCACTATTGTCCTGGCTGTACTCACGGTATTTTGCACAAAATTGTCGCAGAAGTCATGGTTGAACTAGGTATTTTAGAAAAAACTGTTGGGATTGCTTCTGTAGGATGCTCCGTATATTCTTATGAATACTTCAACTGTGATATGCAACAAGCCCCACATGGCAGAGCTTGTGCAACCGCAACAGGTATTAAACGCGTCTTGCCAGATAATGTGGTGTTTACCTATCAAGGAGATGGTGATTTAGCATCTATTGGAATCGCAGAAACCATTCATGCGGCTAACCGTGGTGAAAACATTACTGTAATCTTCGCAAATAACGCAACCTATGGCATGACAGGTGGACAAATGGCTCCAACCACTTTGGTAGGTCAAAAAACAACGACTTCACAAACTGGAAGAGACCCGAAAACTCAAGGATATCCTATTAAGGTATCTGAGATGCTTCAACATTTAGAAGGCGTTGCCTATGTTGAAAGGGTTTCGTTGACTGGGGCACAAAGTGTTAATAAAGTTAAAAAATCAATCAAAAAAGCTTTTCAATATCAATTAGAAGGCCGCGGATTCACAATGATAGAGGTGTTATCAACCTGTCCAGTTAACTGGGGTATGGGGGCAGCTGAAGCCATGAAATGGGTTACTGATAATATGGTTCCAGAATTCCCTCTTGGCGTGTATAAGGATGTGGGCAAAAATGACTAAGACCATTCGAATCGCTGGATTCGGCGGGCAAGGCGTTATGTTATTAGGTCAAGTATTAGCTTACAGTGCAACCCTAAAAGGGTTAAACGCAATTTGGGTTCCAACCTATGGACCAGAAACGAGAGGCGGGACTGCGAATTGTATGGTTACAATCTCAGATGAACCCATCTACTCACCAGTATTTAAGGATTCTGACGACTTAATCGTACTAAACGAACCAAGTTACTTAAAGTTCAAAAACACCCTTAAAAACAAGGGTTACATGCTTTATAATGAGTCATTAATCCATCTTCAAAACCCCAACTCAATCACGGTAGCTGGGATTAAAGCCAACGATCTGGCAAAAGAGCTAAATGAACCTAAAACCATCAATATGATTCTATTGGGTAAATACCTCAAAGATACTAATCTCTTTAAAAAGGAAGATGTGATTGAGGCACTCAAGTATTACTTTGGTTCAAAAAAAGAACACTTAATTGAAATTAATAAAAAAGCAATAGACCTCGGCTTCGAGGCATAGAGATCGAACCTACACGGTTATTCGTGTAGGTTTTATTATAGGAGGGAAAATGGACTACATTAAAACGATTCGTTCCATTGTCGGACACGAACCAATTAGAAGCGTTAGTACAGGAATTATTATAGAAAATGAGCTAGGAGAAATCCTACTTCAAAAGCGGAGTGATAATGGTTTATATGGTATTCCTGGAGGGTCGTTAGAACTAGATGAAAAAATCATAGATGGACTCAAAAGAGAAGTATTTGAAGAAACAGGTATTCGTGTTAATAACCCTAGATTAATAGGGATATACTCAGGTAATGAACAAGCATTTTGTTATCCAAATGGAGACATTACCTTTTATGTTTCATTTGTATTTTATGAGCGGATTCCAACACCGAAACTTTCACTAAATGAAGAGTCGCTAGCCTTAGAATTTTTTCCTAAAAATGCGATTCCAATTAACATTACACCTACCGATTTAAAGTGTATTAGAAAATGGGTATCGGGAAACTTTGATTTAGAAATGGATTAGTTATTACTGTCTAACCGGAAAAGATGTACTTTTCTGTAGTGATTTGATATAATTAACATAAAATTACGATTTAATTAAATAAGGAGAGTTATTATGGAAGAAATGATTAAGATTTCAAACTTAACGAAGCGATATGGGACGCTTAATGCGATAGATAATATCAACTTAACACTCGAACGCGGGAAAATAATTGGGATTTTAGGCCCAAATGGATCAGGAAAAACCACATTAATTAAGATCATCACAGGTTTGATAAAAACATATGAGGGTGAAGTGTTGGTTGATGGAAAGAATATATCAAATGAATCCAAGGCGAGTGTGGCATACTTACCAGACCAACTTTATTTTGATTCATGGATGCGAATCAAGGACTTGAAAAAGTATTTTAAAGATATGTTCGAGGATTTTGATGAAAATAAATTCGAAGAGTTAACGAGAAAGTTTAAAATTGAAGATAGACATCTCATTAAAAAACTATCTAAAGGAAATCAAGAAAAACTCCAACTAGCCCTTGTTTTGTCAAGAAATGCGAAAATCTACATTTTTGATGAGCCAATTGGCGGTGTGGACCCAGCCTTAAGAGAAATCATCTTAGAAACCATTATGTCTTATCGAAATCAAGATGCAACTGTGTTACTTTCTACGCATCAAATATACGATGTTGAATCCTTATTCGATGAAGTGGTCTTCTTAAAATCCGGACAAGTGTTATTACACCGAAATACAGATGAACTTGTCAGTGAGGCAGGAAAGTCACTGTTAGAAGTGTTTAAGGAGGCGTTCAAATATGTTGTTTAAGTTAATGAAACATGAGATTTTATCAAGTTATCGTCTATTTATACCTCTGTATATCGTAAGCATTATCGGAAGTGGACTATTGGCTGTTTCGGTAGAAATTGAATCGGATTTACTATTAGCACTGTCAGTTTCCATGATCGGATTAATTATGATTCTTTTAGCTATTTTTACACTATATACCATTATGATCAATTTCGGTCAAAGAATGTTTGGTAAGCCAGGGTATTTACTATTTACTACACCATCCACAACACTACAAATTATCAGTAGTAAAGTGATTATTAACTTGATGTGGCTTATACTATCCTTTATAGCTGGTGTTATAAGTGGGGTCGTGTTCTTAGCGGTGTTCTTAGAAAATGATTTCTTTGTAGCGGTAGAGTCTATTTGGCGAAATATCGCTGACCAACCTCAAGATTTTATAAGAGTACTAATTAGTTTATTGATGACCGGATTATACTCGGTTACCTTCATATTATTTTTGTTTTCTCTATTAAATCTAATCTACAAAGGAGAAAGAAAAATAGTCGTTGGCGTTATGCTTTATCTAGGGTTATCTATTTTGATGAATGTCATATCGAAACTCATATTCGGAAGTGTTTCTAATGCGTCAATACTCGGGATTACTTCAAGTGAGATGTTTTGGCAATCCTCGCTGTTGAACTTAGTATTTTCTATAGCATTCTTTGTATCGTCATACTTTATTATCGAGAAGAAGTTAGAATTACAATAAATGAAAAGAGTAGCCTCGGCTACTCTTTTTCTATTTAAGTTCTAGATATTTCTTGGTTTCAATGCGTTTGATTTCTTTTGGAATGGTAAGTTTCAATACACCTTGATTGAAACTGCCTTCGATAGTATCCATTGAAACATCTCCAATATAGAAACTACGTTTCATCATTCCATAATGACGTTCACGTTTGATGTATTTACCTGACTTTTCTTCCTCAGGTTCAAATTTACGTTCAGCTTCAACGACTAGATAGCCGTTATCAACGCTAACTTTGACATCCTTCTTGTCAAAACCTGGCAATTCTACGTGTACTTCATAGGCTTTTTCGGATTCTTTGATATCAGTCTTCATTGTTTCAGCTTTCACGAAAGGTGTGAAGTTGAAATCATCAAAAAGGCTATCAAAGAAATCTCTGTCTCTTTTAAATAAACTCATCATAAAACTCAACTCCTTTTTTATTATTTTGTGTACTCTTCCAAGTACAGCTATAGTATAACACACTATTTTGGCACTGTCAAGTATAGAGTGCCAAAAAAGATATAAAAAAAGAGACCGAAGCCTCTTTTATGCAAGTTGATTCATGACATCTAGGTTAATTCTGCCGTCTTTGATTTCAATAATACGATCTGCTTTTTCAGCAATCTTTCGGTCATGTGTAATGATGATGAATGTCGTTTTATATTGTCTATTGATGTCTCTTAGTAAGCCGTATACTTGTTCAGTAGAATCAGAGTCAAGGTTACCAGTTGGTTCATCGGCTAAGATGATTTTTGGGTTATTGATTAGACTTCTCGCAATCGCAACCCTTTGTTGCTGACCACCTGACATATTTACAGCTAAGTTATTCTTTACTTTTGAAAGACCAACAAAGTCTAATAGTTCGTTGGCTCTATCCAATATCTCTTTAGTAATTGGTTTTTTGGAGATTTTATGTGGCATCAATACGTTTTCCAGCGCTGTAAACTCTGGTAATAAGTAGTGAAACTGGAAGATGAATCCTATATTTTGATTTCTTACTTCAGAAATCTGATTTTTCTTTAAATTCTTAGTGTTGATATTGTTGATGAAGATGTCACCATCGGTTGGATAGTCTAGTGTACCTAAAATGTTCATTAAAGTTGACTTGCCAGATCCGCTTTGACCAATGATGGCATTAAATGAGCCTTCTTCGAAAGCCAAATCAATCCCGAATAATACTTGCGTTTTGATCTTTTCACCATATACTTTGGTGATACCTTTTAATTCCATAACATTAGGCATTTCTAATCACCTCGATTACTGATAATTTAGAAGATTTTCTTGCAGGAATCAGTGCTGCTAATGTCGAGACACCTACAGCAATGAGTGCAGACAGTCCAATGAATCCATAGTCAATGAATAATGGGATGACTGGTTCCCCAGTTGAAGCATCAATCGCAAATGTTTGGAAGCTTACCAATAATCCAAACCCAAGAGCAATACCAGTGATGGCTCCGAAGATGCCTAGAATTAACCCTTCAAATAAGAAGATGAAAGAAGCATCTAGGTTCTTAATACCCATCGCTTTTAAAATACCAATTTGTTTGGATTTTTGTAATACGATAATGGCAAGAATAGAAGCAATCCCTAATACTACTGAGATTAATACAAATACTTGAATCATTAATGAAGAAATGCTTTGGCCTTGTAGACCAGATAGTAGTGAGGCATTGTTAGATACCCAGTCTGCACCTTCATAGGTAGTACCGATTTTGGTAATCACGTTATCTCTAATCTCAACTGCATCAAAATAATACGCTCCTTTGATTTGTGCTTCGATTTGCATAGCTACTCTAGAGCCATCCTTTAAGTCTTGAGCAGTGGTTAAATTTGATACTGCCCAACCTTCGTTAATGGCTTTGACTTGAAAATCGAAGAAGCCAACCACTTTAAGGTTTCGATTCCCATATACAGGGACGTTCATTACATAAGTTTCATCCAGAACAAGCCCTAATTCAGTTTCAAAGAAACTTCCTAAAATGACTTCGTTATTATTAATTGGCATTCTACCTTTAGTTAACTTGGACTCAAAATCATAAATCTCATCGCCACTTTCAAGTTCAAATCCTCTGACTAAAACAGGAAGATTTGTATTGTTTTTTGAAAAGAATGTCCCAGCTACGTTAAGGTTCGGGGTTGCGACACTAAGCCTAGAATCACTATCTAAAATGTCATTCATTAAGTCGTCATAATTTATGATGTCTGAATCATCCACTTTAGTAAATGTGATTTGAGACGTGTTACCAATCGTCGTATTTACTAAGTCTTTTTGAAGCCCTGAAATTAATGCCCCAATAAAGACTTGAACAGAAATCCCAACCCCAATACCAAGAATGATAAATAAAGTTTGAAGCTTACCGGATTTCAAAAATCTAACGGCAATATTAAATGCTAGTTTCATTTAGACTTACCTCCAAACTTCAGGATATCTTCCTTAGAGTTAAGGTGGTAATCGTATTTGATTGTGTTTAAAGCACCAGAGTTTAGGAAAGCTTGTCCACCGACGATGATTCCAACTTCAGGATACTTTTCTTTAATCTCATCGGTTATTTTCTTTGTTATCACTAAGTTATAGTAGTTGGTCACTGATAGGGCTAAATAATCAGGTCTTAATGCCTTGACTGCTGTTAAAATTTCGTCTTTTGGAGTGTTTGCCCCAATAAACATCGCATCATATCCGGATAGTGTGAAATAATTCGTAATGATTAGTGCACCTACCTCATGGTATTCTTCACTTGGGCATACGACAACAATCTTTTCATTTCTAGGTTTTACATCTTTTTTTAATTCAATTAAGTACGGGTAAGTTGATTCTAGAATCGTGCGGATGATGGAAGTTCTTGTGTGTTCTTTCCAAATGCAGTAGTCTTCATCATCACTCTTACAAGTAAATTTCGTTAATGATGGTCTAATAAAACGATCGTATACATCGAAAAGCGTGACCTTTTTGTCTTGTAAAAGGCCAAGTATGAAAAGCAATGCTTCATCTTTTTGTTCATGTTCCAAATAATGTAAAAAATCTTGATACATTTTCTCCATAATCTCACCTCTTAGTTATCTTTATATTATCATAAAAATGGAGTCTATAGTATGTTATCAATTTTCTAAATTACTTTTCCAGTGTTTTGCTTTAGTGAAATAAAGTGTGTGGATTATGTGATGATTCTCAAATAAATAGATTCATGTTATATGCATAAAAAAAGCACTCACTTGGAGTGCTCTTAATTAGTTTACGTAAGGTCTGTCATCTTTTTGTTCATCCAAGATGACTTCTTTTCTCTTTTCAATCTCTTTAGTCGTTTCTTTTGACTTGCCTTTACCTTCACCACTATTCATCTCTAGTTGGAATTTTCTATAATGGGTATATCCTTTATAACCATCATAGCTTAGATAAAGTGTACCTATAAGGGCAACGATTAATAAGAAGATTGCAACAGTTTCATATGAGAAATCTTGATTGGTTGCGATATAAGTCCCGATAGTGATTGAACCAATATGAACCCAAAACTTAGGAATCTCGGTTTTTTCTCCAAGGAACGTAACACTGTTAAAGAATACGAGTGCTCTTGCATAGAAGAAGAATGCTAAACCATAACGGTAGATTTGTGCCCAAACATTGCCGCCATCGAATTTGCCTGATAATGCAATATATATCATCACGCTACCAATAAGGGTATCTGCGATTATTTCTATTAAGTTAACGGTTCTTAAGACTTCTTTATTCAGTGATTTCATTAGAGGAATCACACGTAATAAAGAGAAAATCACGATAATTACACCAGTGATCGTGTAGACAACTTCATCTGCAAACTGTAAGTAGATACCTACTCCTAGTAGAATTGCTGCTAAAATAAATTTTAATACCCATCCATATCCGTATTTCATATAAGCCCTCCATATGTAAAAATTATATCGTAAATAGACCAGTTATTCAATTGATATTCAAGATTAACCTTAAGGAATGATTGATAATTTCTTAATAGGTACCCTAATGTCAAACATTCTATTGTCATAAGAGAAATCCGTTGTTTCTTTGATCTTAAATAAGGGATGAAGTCGCTTTAAATAAGTTGCGATTTCAAAGAGGTTATAGTTGTGATTTGAGTTAACTAAATAGGTATCCGGTATATGATTTAAAACAACTTCATAAATCGCTAAAGCAGTATCTTCAATAAATGAACAGCTAGGATAAAACTTGGATGAAGCTTTTATAATCCCATCTCGATCCATTTGTTTTTGAAAGAAATCAATCATGTTATTAGACCCGGATTCGTGTCCGATTTGCCAACCAATTCGAAGAATGAATGCATCTGGATTGATTGCCTTTATCGCTTCTTCAGAAGCCTTCTTATAGATCCCATAGTCTTCCACAGGACAAGGGGTATCTGTAGCAACAAACGGTCCTTTTTGATCGTTGCTGTAAACTGATACGCTAGAGATATATACAAATGTAATTTCGAGCTCTTTGGTGATGCTAGATAGTATTTCTGACCAAGATATAGGACCTAATGCCAAGTGAAGGATTATTTTTGGATTGTGCTCTTTAATAAACGCCTTTATTTCTGTCTCATTATCAATAGAAGTAATAGAGCGGTCATAGGCAACAACATCATAACCTTTTTGTCGATATACTTCTGCAACTACTGGTGCTACGGTACCATTCATTCCGGTGATTATAACTTTCATAAGAACACCTCCCTACGATAGTATTATACCAAAATCACAAAAAAGAAAAAAACTGTCGGCTAAAGGACAGTTTATCTGGGTTAATCTTTGTTTCTGACAACCACTTGTTGGAATGGAATTTCAATATTGTTTTGATCAAGAACTTCTTTGATAAACAATCTCATTGCACGTTCAACTGGGTAATGTGTTTCATTTTCTGTTTTTGCAATAACTCGTAAGTCGATTCCGCTTGTATTAAGGTTTGTAACCCCTAATACTTGTGGGTCTTCGATAATTTGAGGAAAGCGGGACATAAATGTTTTAAGCTCTTTGGTCAATAAATCAATGACTTTTTGGGCATCTTCCTCATATGCAATCGTGAAGTAAACTTCAGCGACTGAAGGGTTTTTGGAGAAATTTATAAGTTCATTGATTTGCCCGTTGGCAAGGATTTTAATTTCACCTTTCCAGTTTTTAATTCTAGTAGTTTTTAAACCGATGTCGGTTACTTCACCTTTGAAGCCGCCTACCTCGATCTTGTCTCCTACATCAAAATGGTGTTCAAATATGATGAAGAATCCAGCAATTAAGTCATTGATGAATTTTTGTGCACCAAGCCCGATGACCAATCCTAATATCCCAAGACCTGCTAAGGCTGGAAGAACATTGACGCCCCAAATCGATAGGATGATTAGAATTGCTAAGATACCCACAAAGTATCTAACAATGCTTAAAGACACTTTCGCAATGGTTCTCTTTCTTTTTTGAAGCGGACCTTGTTTTTTGCCAACGCTTTTAAACCCAAGTTTTGCAATTTTAATGATGAACATTGATAACGCGATAACAATAACAGATCCAATAATCATCCCAAGGCTCTTTTCGATAAACTCGAGAATGATGACTGATGTATCTTCAAAGTAATGGCTGAAGTCATATCCCCAAATAAAGAGGATAAACCCAATTCCTGCAAGTAATACGATTGCGGATACGATAAACATTAGAAGAAGGACTACTTTGTGCCATTTGTTTTCATATCTCTTCATAAGTTTGTTCTCAAGAATGAAGAGACTTACAACGAAGACAATAACAGCGATTGTTAATGCTGCATTCCAAATATTGTTCGTGAATAATGATAGTATATTTGACATATTTATACGGATTTAACGACCAATCTAATTACGTTAAATCTACTCCTTTCATGAGTGTATTATAACACAAGCACTGGATTTTTTTGATAGAAAATATCCTCTAAATCAGATTTTATAAGAATAGTAACTACATAGAGTTATAATGCTTGATAATTAATACGTTTGGATTTGATATACACGGCAAAATTTGATATGTTTTAGGCAAATAATAATCAATAGATTATGTAGAAACGGTAAAGATTTGATATGATAATAGTGAAAGAGGGTGTTCTTATGCAATTAGATGTTAGAACGCTTTATCTCGGTGGTAGTGTTGTCGCTTTTATTTTTGCGATTGCACTCATTGAAGTGTGGTACATCAATAAATATCGTTATAAGGGATTATTCGAATGGATTTTGAGTTTGTTTATTCAGGCTATTGGGGTTAATTTGACGATATATCGAACGGACTCAAATGAGTTTTTAACCATATTCATTTCTAACATGCTTATTTTTTCGAGTTATGTCTTGTTAATTAGAGGGTTTTGTAGGTTTATGATTATCCCTAATCGAAAAGCTCAGCATGGGATTATTGTCTTTATAATGATATTGACATTTCTATATTTCCTATACGTATACCCTTCCTTACAAATGAGGTTTGTGATTATTTCATTAGTTAGCATCTATTTCTTCGGATACTTGAGTTACATGATTTTATACAAGATGCCTGCATACTACGTCAAAACGACAAGGTTTTTAATGGCAGTCTCATTGTCTTTTATTGCAGTGAACATTGTGAGACTCATTTATTTAGTTTCGTTTGGAATCGTATTCAAAGACCTATTTGATAACCAGTTAAATGGTACGGTGAGTGGGATTGCTATTATCGTTTATATGACACTATTGCCTATTTCACTTTTGGTTCTCATTCACAATCGTGCTCAAGCAGAAATTTTAGTTGAAGAGGTCAAGTTTGAAAGTGCATTTTATGAGTCACCAACCGTAATGATCATCTCTAAATATGATGATGGGTTAATTCTAGATGTTAATAAATCATTTGAACTAATTACGGGATTTACAAAAGAAGAAGCTGTTGGAAGAACCAGTGTAGAGTTAGGTATATGGGAGTCTGAAAGTTACAGAGCGGAAACTTATAGAAAACTTTTCAGTCGTGAAAAAGTAGCACCACTGGAAGTCAAACTAAACACTAAGTCAGGCAAAGTAATTGATGTCATCTTCTCATCCAGTGAAATGGCTTTATTAGGAGAAAAAACAATTATTTCTCTAGTGAGTGATGTAACAGAGCTTTACAAAGCAAAAGAAGAACTCACTTATTTTGCTACACATGACTCATTAACAGGATTGTTGAATAGACATCAGCTTAATAATCACTTTAATGAACTTGTTATGGAGTTCTTAAAAACCAAGAAGGGATTTACCCTAGTGTTTATGGATTTAGATAGATTCAAACCAGTTAATGATACCTATGGTCATGACTTTGGAGATCTAGTATTAATTGAGGTTGCGAGAATTCTTAAAACCGTGTTCAATAATCACTTTGTTGCAAGATTAGGTGGGGACGAGTTTATCGTTCTTTTAAGAAGTGACAGTACAGAAAAAGACGTCATTGAGAAAATAAATCGAACACGAAAAGCCATTGAAGGATTTAAAGAACTCGACGGGAATACCATCAATATGGGGGCAAGTTTAGGTTATTCTAAATACCCACAAGAAGGTAAGTTACTTGAAGAACTAATTCATGAAGCAGATAAAAAAATGTATGAAGAAAAAACTAAAAAACATCATAAGTAATGACCGATTGTCTATAGACAGCCGGTTTTTTTCTTAGTAAAGTAGAAAAAATGGTAGTTTTTTGAATAAAACAGACTAAAAATAGCCTAAAACAGTGAAATACATTTAATATATTGGAAATTCTGTTGTATATACAGTTTATATGAGATATATTGAAGTTAAGAAGAGAACTAGATGGAGCTAGTTTCTGTCCGAAAGCATTTAAAAAGGGGGAGACTTTTATATGCGAAAGAGATTTTTAGTAATTGTCGTTCTATTACTAGGTTTTTTGTCTGCTTGTACAGGAGATAAAACCATTAAAGTCACGTTCGTTTCTAATGGAGGCAACGATATTGCCGAACAAACCATTAAAACAACCGACTCAAACATCACATTGCCTGAACCAACTAGAACAGGGTTTGAATTTGGTGGTTGGTTTACAGATGAATTATTGAGCAAACCTTTCTCAATCGCAGACTTGTTAAGTAATACTGGTGGCCTTACTTTATATGCTAAATGGTTACCGCTTGCATCAAGTCATACAATCACCTTTAATACAAATGGAGGTAGTGAGATTGCTACACTTACATATGAGGCCGATGAAAACATAGTGGCGCCAACCGCTCCGACTAAGACAGGGCATACATTCCAAGGATGGTATATAGATGCTTTGTTAGAAACTGCGTATACATTCTCTAAAATGCCAAACAACGATTTGGTTCTATACGCTAAATGGACAGTAAATGACTACACAATAACATATAACGTTAATGGTGGTACAGCGATAGATGTCACTACTCATGCATACGCTTCAGTGATTACAGAACCAACTGACCCAACCAAAGCTGGTTATGATTTTGGTGGCTGGTATGCAGATGAACTTCTAACTACAGCATATGTATTTACATCCATGCCTGCAAACAATGTAAATCTATATGCCAAATGGACTCCTAAGAATTTCAGTTTATCATTTGTAACGAATGGTGGAACGGAAATTACATCAGTCTCATATGCTTATGGTAGCACCATTACAGCGCCAACAGCTCCTACGAAAGACGGTTTCGACTTTGTAGGTTGGTATAGTGATGAATTACTTACAACGGCTTATGTTTTCCAAACAATGCCTGCTAATAACGTCACACTATATGCCAAATGGACACCTAAGACTTATACAATTACATATAATACAAATGGTGGCTCAGAAGTTGCTATGGCATCCTATACATTTGGACAAGCAACGGCAGCACCAGCTAATCCAACTAAAGATGGATTCACATTTGTAAATTGGTATTCCGATCAAACGTTAGAAACCGCATTTAGCTTTACTACAATGCCTTCTAGAAATGTTGTTATATATGCGAAATGGGAACCAATCAAATACGATTTTATCTTCGAAACCAATGGTGGTAACGCGATTGCAACACTTAAGTTAACTTATAATCAAGTCATTCCAACGCTTACTACCCCAACTAAAGATGGTTACAAGTTTGAAGGTTGGTTTTTTGATAGCACACTTGAAACGGCATTCGCATTAACAAATATGCCAATGGATACTGTTAGGGTGTATGCTAAATGGTCCCCAAACACTTATTCAATCACAATTGATTTAGAAACGGATGTTGTTATTGATGTCGTATTTGGAGCATCGATTACATTACCAGAACCGGTAATTCCTGCAGGATATACATTTGAAGGGTATTTTGAAGGGGATGTGGCATTTATACTTACAAGCATGCCTGCTCGAAATATCATTATTGTTCCTAAGTTTGAAGCGATATCCTATAAGATTACGTTTGTTGGGGTTACATTAGATCCAATTAACGTTCAGTATGGTGAATTAATCGAACTTACAGCCCCAACCCAAGAAGGGTATACATTTAAAGGTTGGTACTATGATAATCAATATGAAGTTGCCGTAGGTAACGATCCAATGCCTGCTAGGGATATCACAGTTTATGCTAAATTTGAAATTAATTCGTATACACTTACACTTAGTGTAGATGGTGTTACATCCGAACAAACTGTAGAATACCTAGAAACTTATCAACCTAGCATTCCAACTAAAGAAGGATTCAAGTTTGAAGGTTGGTATTTAGAACCTACATTTGATACGAAGGTAAACTCATATGTTATGCCAAGTGCAGATTTAATTATCTACGCTCATTTCGTCATCGATGATGGTTATGTTAACTTCGATGTAATGTTGTTAATGCCACGCTTAACTTCAGTGAAGGTTAAAGGAATCGTCACATATGTATTTCCTGATAAATCAGGTTACTACTTATCAGATGGTGACATAGCTATTGTCGTCTCTAGCGTGAATGGGTTAGTAGAAGTTGGAGACACATTAGAAGTATCAGGAACATTTGACTTCATATTTGATATACCAACAATCGTTGATGTTACAGATGAACAAGAGGTTTCTGAAACGATTCTAATTCCAGAAGCAACGCCAATTGAATTAATAGACTTCCGTGAGTTTAATTCATATGAGGTGTTAATCTATACAATTAAGTATTCTACATTAGCATTCATCTATTCAGATGGTTATGATTACTTCTTAACAGATATGATGGATGATATCGCACTTGTCGTCTCACCAATATCCTATCCAAATAAAGATATGGAACCATACCTTGGAAAATACGTCCAAATAGAATTCTATATTGAAAGTATTGATCATGAGTACGAGGAATATGTTGTTCGTATCGATATAGATTCATATGAAGAAATCGTTTTGACTGATGAAGAGAAAATTAACTTAGTTCTCCAATCAGGTGATATGCTCAATGAAATGAACTTCTATGCTGGTATGATAATTGAGCTTCCGACATATGACCCATACTTTAATGTTGAACTATCCTTTGAAACCATAGGTGACAATAAGGATTACTTCAACGTTGAAACAGGCGAGTTCCTAGAAACTGATGTTGATAGAGTCATCGAACTCCGTTGTACAGTGACGCTTAATGAAACGACAGTTCAAAAGACTTTCTATATTAATTTAAAAACAGAATTGGTAGTTACACCATCAACACTTTCTAATGTTCCAGATGAAACGTTCGTTACCTTAAGAGGCTTTGTCTACTTTTATGAAGAGGAAGCTAGTCTTGGAATCATCATGGATGAGTATGGCGTAGTGCCTATTATGATTATGAAAGATCTTACTTTTGGCGATATCATTGAAATCAGCGGGTATAAATTTACACAAGATGGTATTGTGGTTCTGTTTGCATCAGATGATTCAATGCCTAAAGTTATTTCTTCTGATAACCCAATGCCTCAAATCAGTGAAATCATCACCATCCAAGAATTCCTAGAAATCGAACTGATGAGTGAGTGGTTTAAATATGTAAATATCACTGGTGTTGTTGGTTCAATGGGCTCAGATGGTTGGTATGGTATTTGTAATGTAGATGGTTGCGTACCGCTAATCAATCCAACGGCAGAAGCTAACTTAATGTTGTCTCTGTTTGTCGGAAATGAAATCACAATCAGTGGATTGATATTCCCATTTCATTTAGGACTATCATTACTATTTACAGGCAATCAAGCTGAGATATCAGTTACTCTTAAAGATGAAAATGTCATTGACATGATTTCTAATCATCTTCAAACGGTATACCATTTTAATCAATATGAAAAAGGTGATATCGTCGAGTTAATTACTTCTTATCCATTGATTCCTGGGGCAGAGATTGTATATCAAGCTGTTGATCCAACACTCATTGATATAACAACAGGACAGATTAGCGATGAGATTGGATTTACGACAGAAATCGAATTATTCGTTACTATTAATTACAAGATCTATTCAGAAACAATATCTATAGCTCTTAATATTTTTGTTAAGCTTGAACCAACCACGATTTATAGTATTCTTCAAGATGAACAGATATATTTAAGACAGTTCACTGGTGTTGTCGTTGACTACAACGATAAGGGAATGGTGTTAATAGCGGATGAAACAGGAACCGTGTTAGTGTACTCCAATAGTTATCTTAGCATTGGTGATATCGTCACTGTCGAAGGGTATTTAGAAGCCCTACACACGCCTAGAGTAATCAACCAAAATTATGATCCAGTGGTCTCGTATGATGGATATGGAAATGTACCAGATGAAATCACTATGTCAATTGAGACATTTTTAAATGCCGATTTAAGTCAATATGGTACAGGATATCTCAATCTAAATATCAGAGGTACATTATTATATGATGAGTTAATATCCGATTATTATCTAAGTGATGGAACAAATCGTTTATCTGTTAACATCAATCATGCAGACTATGTAGACATGATCGATGACTATGTTTCTTATGAAGTAATCCTTCATGGACATGGTGTCGTTAATCCTGAAGGCAATATGTTTATGATTATGAACGGTTTTAGAGATATTGAAATTCCTAAGTCCATTGAATCTCAAATGGATGAAGTTGCTGATGAGGCTTCTCAATACTTGCCAACGTTCTTTATGCCAGGGAACTTATTTGAACCTGTCGTAGCAACATTCGATGGATTAACTTATGAAATTGAAGCAATTGGTGAGAATGCACTATATTATGATGCCGTTACTCACGTCATCCATCTGGATACGCCAAATGAAACCCTTATTGAGTTTAAACTTGTTTTAACTTATGAAGACATCATTCAAGAGTATCCATTTGAAGTCTTTATTGTTAATAAGGCCATTTCAACCATTGAAGAAATTCTATTAGGTGAAGAAGGAGATTCGTTCTTCACTGAGGTTATTGTGGTTGGAAACTCGTATCAATCCCATTACACAATTATTGCCGATGAAACCGGATTTATGATGTTAGAAGGTTTCTTAGGGTTCGGTCAAGGTACTAAGTTGTCTTTATATGGCAGTCTAGTACTTGTTGGAGAAACACCAATATTAAGTGTTCCTTATTATGGAGTAGAATTAAGTTATGGTCATGACAATCCACTTACAGCAACCCCAATATCGATTAATGATTTTAATGCATTCACGACAACAGATCCATTTGATTATCGATATGTAGAGGTTTCAGGTGTGATTAGATTCGATGAAATGAACTACTCCTATGTCATTGAGTCACCAGATGGTTTAAACCATGTTAGAGTAGACCAATTTGGAGCTCACGTTTTATCGTGGTATCAAAACATTAAAGTTAAGGTTAGAGGCTTCATGGTCTATGACGAGCTTGATGGAAACATCTTATTGTTTAGTGGTGATACCTACTCAGTTCTACTTGGCTATGCTGATGAAGCTGAAATGGTCGATGAGATTGTCGCGCAAGGCACTTACTATTACAGTCAAACATTTAGACCTTACCAACAAATCGATTTCCCAGATAGTTACCCTATTTTCGATGCTACATTAGAGTTTACATTATTATCTGGTGCTGACCTACTAGATATCGATAACAATGTCGTTGAACTTGAACAGCCAGGAACAATTGAACTTTCAGTAGTAATTACGATTAATGATTACAGTAGAACAAAGACCTTTACAATTCATGTTGAACCATATAACTTAACCCGTATCGCTGATTTGATTCATTATGGACAACAGGACTATGTTTATGTCGAAGGGTTAGTAGTCGAAGCTAGTAATTACTATGAATACATCATTATGGATGATTCTGGTTATGTGCTTCTAAACACCTATTACAAACTAGAAATTGGCGATTTTATTGAAGTAATTGCTTCTGTAGATAATTATAACTCAAGGATCACACTCAGAAGTGACTTTGAAAAACCTTTAATTAATATCGTATCTAGTGACAATCAAATCATTAATAATCCAGTTTCAACCACAATTGAAGAACTACAACCTTTACTAAAGGAAGATGTCATCCCTATGACATACGTCACGCTTACAGGAACTGTGACCTTTAATTATGCGAATTACATGATTACAGATGGCACTTACAGTATCATGTTGATCTCAGATGAATACTTGTTCCCGTATAATGGACAAAATGTCACAATCAAGGGTTACATATCAGGTGTAGAGAACTACATTGAACCAGTAATAATCTTAATAGTTCCAAGTGGCGAAGATAACATCGTTGTTGGAGAGTTAACTGCTGAACAAAAATTGACGATCATTCAAGAATATGCAATCAATCAATTCAATCAAGTCTTCTTAGGAACACAATCCTATGAATTAGAGTCTACTCATCCAGAATATGGCGGAGAATTCTCAGTAGATTTCTCAGAAGTATCAGACATATTCACTTATGATGGTTATAATCTATTCATTTCGGATGTTCTCGTTCAAACAACTTATGAATTGGATATGACTATCTCCTTTGAAAATCTAAGCGTGGTTGTTCCTATTATGATTACAGTTAATCCAATGAATATCATATCCATTGGTGAAATCATCGAAATGCTTGAGCTCCAATCTGAAGTTGAAGGTGTAGCAATATCTGGTGTAATCATTGGCATAGACTATAACTTTGATGGTATCGTTTATGTTTACGATGGTACAGGTATTGTTCAGTATTTTGAATTCGAAGTCGATGCAAGCACGATGATTGGCCATGAAGTTACATTATTTGGTAGTGTAGGAAACATGTACGGAGATGTTTATGGTATCTATAATACCGAATATTTGAAAGTTGGTAATTATGTAGGCATCAATGAAACAGCTACCGTAATTGATCTTGATGCTTTGATAGTTGATGGCGAATACATGAGTGAATATACACATGCGTATGTAGAAACCACTGGTACAATCGTTAATGATCAGGGGATTATTTATCTAAGTATTAATTCTGGAGCGGATACAATTGAAATCATTTCGAATCAATCGCCTAAATTCCAGGAATTACAAGTCACCGGTACCGAAGTCACAGTCCAAGGATTCATTTTAGGACAAGTGGGTTCTAGCTTTGATGGATATCCACACGTGTGCTTAATCGTGTATGAAGAAGCATTACCAACTTTATAGCAAGAAGCTCACTTCGGTGAGCTTTTTTCTTATATATTAACAAAGCATTTATATAAAAATTGTGAATGAAACATTATATAATATATAGATAATAAATGGAGGTACATATGAGTATATACCAAATCAAAGTTCAAAAAGCGAATCATGAAACAACGGATTTATCGGCGTATAAAGGCAAAGTTATGCTGATCTTCAACTCAGCAACAAAGTGTGGCTATACAAATCAGTATGAAGCAATTGAAGCTTTATATGAAACGTATAAGTCACAAGGCCTTGAAGTCTTAGACTTTCCTTCTAATCAGTTTATGAATCAAGCACCAGGATCTGACGAAGAAGTATCTAACTTCTGCAAGCTCAAATTTAATACCAAGTTTGAAACGTATGCGAAAATAGATGTAAATGGTAAGAATCAATCTGACCTGTTTAGACACTTAAAAAAGGCCAAACCAGTTGACTATGGTAAGAAAGGCGCCTTTAAGTTTTTGTATAAAGGCAGAATTAAATGGAATTTTACAAAGTTCTTAGTTAATCAAAAGGGTGAGGTAGTGTACAGATTCTCTCCGTCATTTAGACCTGAAGAAATCGAACCGTTCATAAAAGAACTCATTCAGTCAAATTAAAGACATATAAAAAATCTCATTCAGAAAAAGCACGCTATTACTGATATGAACCAAAAAAAATAGGCACTTTTTATTTTGTGTCTACTATTATGGGTTCACTCTAATTACAGTGGCTTTTTCTTTATTTTACATTAAAAGAATAATTATTAACTTATTAGATTATCTGTTAGGTATGCGATAATATGTCTTTCATAAAATTTGTATTCATAAAAAAAAGAAACGCTCAATTCATTTAAGCCTTTATTAAGACAAATAAAGCAGTTTAATACAAACGCTTACATATTTATGCAAAAAATGCAAAATTGTAAAAAAAGAAGTGAATTCGAAGTTCTTTATTTGATATACTAGAATTGGTAGGATGTGAAAATCTATCTGATACTTTTTCATATTATTAAGCTTAAAAATGAAAGAAGGAAAGAGAATGGGAAATGTGCTGATCATTTCTGAGAGGGCGAAAAGACTCTCAGAGTTAGTTTCTGAGATAGAAATAACCGGATTTCAGGTACTCGTAAAACGGTATTCTGTGTTTGATTCAAAGATGCCTAGCGGTTTTAATTATGATTTCGTTATTTACGATTTGTCATCCGATTTTTCAGAGGACTTATACCGTCTTCGAGTTTTAGTGAGTAATGCGCTGGTTCCTGTGTATGCTTGTGGTAAAAGCTTATCAGATGCTGAAGAGTGTGAAATATACAAAGCTGGGGTTTGTGGGGTCATTAGAACCGCGACCAACCCTAAAGTGACCGCTTTAAGGATTAATGCAATCACTGAGTTGTTAATCAAAACCAGCAGAGTCAGTAATCGAATTGTAATTGGTCCTGTTGAAATCGACTTAAACAATAGGTTAATTATCAAAGAGGGAGAAAAGATTAAACTTACCAATGCAGAATCAAAAATCTTACGTATATTGATTAAGAATGCAAATACAGTTGTCGATAAAGATTCTGTTATTCAACACGCATGGAATGACGATGAGTCTGCAACCGATAATGCGCTTGGTATACATATAACGCGTCTTAGACAAAAAGTTGAGTACGACCCAAATTCACCCGTGATTGACACAATCTGGGGGATAGGATATCGATTCAACAAGCCCATACTAGATTAAAACGAGCCCCTGAGCTCGTTTTTTTTGTAAACGTATCTATTTAAGAAAAAACTTGATTAGACGTTTCTTGAAAGAAGAATAAGGCGGATACTGGATACCTAAATCCCATTTACCCTTCTTGATATAGCCTTTTTTCTTTGAAAAGAGTTCAAAGGAGTAATACCCATGATAATGTCCGATGCCACTAAACCCTATGCCACCAAACGGTAAATACGGATTGGCTACATGCATCAATGTGTCATTAATCGCGCCACCACCAAACGATAGGGTTTTAAGAATTTTTTTTTGCAGAGCTTTATCTTTTGTGAATAAGTATAAAGCCAAAGGCTTCTCTTTGCTTATTAATACCTCAATGACTTCATCGATATGATCAAACGTTAAGATAGGTAAGATAGGTCCAAATATCTCTTCTTGCATCACGTCATCTTGCCAAGTTACATTTTGGATAATAGTTGGAGCTATTTTTGATTCAAAATGAGGTTGGAAAGTCACTTTTTCTTTATCAATTAGGCTACTCACTCTTTTAACATGTCTTGGAATTACATTTGTGAAATCTGCTTCATTTGGATACATTTTTCTTATGGCCATTTTTAAAGCTTCAACGAATGGTTGTTCAATATGCTTATCCACATAGATATAATCCGGTGCGATACAAGTTTGACCTGCATTTGTGAATTTGCCGAATGCGATTCTTGTAGCGGCCTCTTGGATATCTGAGTCTTTGCAGACGATAGTTGGACTCTTACCCCCTAATTCAAGCGTAACAGGGACTAGGTTTTTAGCGGCTTCTTGGTAGATTAGTTTCCCAACATGCGTTGAACCAGTAAAGAAGATGTGATCAAACTTCATACTAACAAGTTGTTGATTGACTCGGTAATCGCCCTTCACTAGGGTAACATATGACTTTTCAAAAGCCTCCCCAAGGATTATTTCAAGGATGTTTTCTGTATGAGGTGCGAACTCGCTAACTTTAACAATCGCGGTATTACCTGCTGATATTGCGCCGATGAGTGGTTCTATAACTAATTGAAAAGGATAATTATAGGGTCCGATTATGAGTACAGATCCAAGGGGTTCATGAAGAATGTAGGATTTAGTATTCAGCATGTATAGAGGGGTTTTTACCTTTTTGACACGCATCCATTTTTTGAGTCTTTTCATCATAAAGTTAATCGAATGTAGGACATACCCTACCTCAGTAGAGTAGGCCTCCATCTCATTTTTTCCTAAATCTTTATATAGAGCCTCTAGAATTTCTGTCTCGTGTTTCTGAATCGATCTTTTTAATCGTTTTAGCGCCTCGATACGGAATTCATAGGATTTAGTTGTTTGGGTTTTAAAATAGGTTTGTTGTAAAGATAGAAGTGTTTGCATAAATACCTCCTTGGATAATTATATTATATACGAAATAAATATTATTTTATTAATAGAAGCTTTTAGATTATACTATAGATAGGTGGTGACTAGATGAATAAGAAAAAAGGGGCTCCGATAGCCTATATGGCTTTATTCTTTATAATGTTTTTCATAGTTTTTGGATTGGGGGATTTTGGGATGATGACTCAAACTGGTGCAGATGCATTTATCTTTGTATTTGCTGGATTCTTTGTGTTTTTTGTAATTATTTCTATTGTGGGATCACAAAGTATTAAACGGATGAAAAATCAGGCTAGGAAGAATGAAAGGGATGAAGATCCATTTGTTAGTTCTGTTAAAACATCGCTTCTTTGTGCTTATTGCGGTGAGAGAATAGCCCAAGAAGATAAATTTTGTAAAAATTGTGGAGAACCAAATATTTTTACCAATAAAAAATAATTGTGGGGCGTATACTCTATGTATACCTCCCATGTATACAACAGAAATCCCTTTTTCAGGAAAAGAAAACCATCCTTTGATGGTTTTCTTTGTTTATAGTTATATGAGAAGATATAATAGAGATGAGGGGTGAGAATTTGATTAAAGATGTCATCATCGTTGGTGGTGGACCAGCTGGTCTTATGGCTGCAAACCAGTTAAAAGGAACCGATTTCCTTCTATTAGAAAAAAATGAACAAGTAGGTAAGAAATTAATGCTTACAGGTGGTAAGCGTTGTAATATAACCAATGTATTATCAAAAGAAGCTTTTATGGCCTCATTAAACAGTAAGAAAAGTAAGTTTTTATATAAGGCATTAACCCAATTTGGTCGGGAAGATATTATAGGTTTTTTCAGGGATAGGGCACTAAATCTTAAACTTGAACAAGACTTCAAGTTCTTTCCTGAAACTGAAAAAAGTAGAGATGTCTTAAATAGTTTATTAAGAGATATAGAACCAGGTAGAATTCTTTATAATCAAGCAGTTAGAGAGATTCAAAAAGAAGACTATTATGTCATTAAAACAAAGACAGACACTTATTATGCAAAAAATGTCATCTTATGTGTAGGATCGAACGCTTACCCTTCAACGGGTTCGAGTGGTGACATCCTTAAATTGTTAGAACCTTTTAATGTTGGATTCAAGCAGTTTTCTCCAGCAGAGGCACCTATCTATTTGAAGAATAATGAAGTCTATAAAGACCTTCAAGGCATTTCATTATCAACTGAACTGAAGATGAGTACACGTAAACAGACGTTTAAAGGCGATGTCATCTTTACCCATTTTGGGTTGTCTGGGCCACTGATTTTACACATATCTGAGCTGATTTATGAAGATTTAGCTAAAGGGCCAGTCAGTTTAAGTTTTAGTTTGACTACTTTAGACTTTGATAAAGTTCTTAATGAAACAGTGGCTAAGAACTCATCAGTACTAGCTTTATTGGAATCCTTAGTCCAAAAACGATTAGCTAAGTATGTCCTAGATGCACTTCAAATCGAAAATGTCAGTTTGAAGGAACTATCAAGTAAGAAACTAAATGCAATTAAAGATAGGATTCTTAAGTTTACAGTAGAGGTATCCCATGTTGAGGTAAAAGAGAAATCTTTTGTTAATGCAGGCGGTATTCTTCTAGAAGAAATAGACCCAAATACCATGGCATTAAAAAACCATGATGGATTATATATTGCAGGTGAATCCATGGATTTAGCTGGTCCAATTGGAGGATTTAACATTACCATCGCACTATCTACAGGTCATTTAGCCGGACAGTCTGTTAAACAAAAACTAAAGGGAGCTTAATATGAAGAAAAGAAGATTGGGTAAAACAAATGTATTCGTGTCAGAAATTGCCTTAGGAACTTGGCAACTAGGGAATGCGTGGGGCAAACCATTTAATATTGATCTTGCAAACGAGACTCTATGTGCATCCATTGATACTGGAATTAACTGTATTGATACAGCAGATGTCTATTCAGGAGGGGTTGCTGAAAAAACCATCGGGAGTTTCTTCATCAACAAAGAAAAACCTTACATTATTACAAAAATAGGGCGACGATCTAATCCTCATGATGCTAAATCTTATACCAAAGATACACTATTAGGGTATGTTAACGACTCTAGAGCGAATTTAAGACAAGACCAATTGGATTTGGTTTTACTTCACTGTCCACCTTCAAGTGTCTATGAGGATAAAGCAGTATTTGATGCTTTAGAATCCTTTAAACAAGAAGGGTTAATTCGTAATTATGGGGTTTCTATTGAAACGCTAGAAGAAGGGTTTAAAGCACTCGAATATGAAGGGGTTGCTGCTATTGAAGTCATCTTTAATATGTTTCGTCTTAAGCCTCTCGAACGTTTCTTTGAGGAAGCTAAGAAGAAAGATGTTGGAATTATCGTTAGAGTTCCTCTAGCAAGTGGTCTTTTAACAGGTAAATTTGATAACCAAAAGAAATTTGAGGAGAAAGACCACCGTTTTTATAACCGTGAGGGTAAATCCTTTGATAAGGGTGAGACATTCTCCGGTGTGGATTATGAGTTAGGGTTAAGGGCTGTAGAAGAACTAAAGAAAGTCTTCAATACAAATGACTTAACGTTATTTGCCCTTAAGTATATTCTCATGTTTGATGAAGTCTCTGTCGTAATTCCTGGGGCATCCAAACCTGAGCAAGTATACAAAAATGTTAGAGCAAGCGATTTGAAGCCTTTATCTATTGAAGAAATGGATGAGGTTAAACGCATCTACGATAAGTATATCAAACCATCAGTTCATCATTTATGGTAAAAAAAGAACGGTCGACTGACCGTTTTTATTTTACTTCGACTAATTGTTTTTTTAAGTCTAACAGTTCTGCTTGAGTTAGATGTCTGTAGTATCCTTCTTGGATACCATCTAAAGTGAAGTTCATGACTCTAATACGTGTTAGAGATTCCACTTGGTATCCAAGCGCTTGAGTCATTCGTCTAATCTGACGATTCATCCCTTCTTTTAAAATTATTGAGAAGGAATTGTCTGAAAGTTTCTTGATTTCACAAGGCAAGGTTTGTTGGTAAGTATTGCGTTTTTGATTATAGATAACGACACCGTTTCTCATATAGTTTAAAAATGATTCAGTGAGCGGTTTATCGGTTGTTACAACATATTCTTTCTCATGTCCAAATTCATTTCTAAGGATTTTATTCACGATATCACCATCATTGGTAAGTAGGATTAATCCTGTGGAATCTTTATCTAGTCTTCCTACTGGGAAGATTTTTTCTTCTACATTCATGTAATCTACGATGTTACCGTCTAAAGGTTCTGTGGTACAAACAATTCCCTTTGGTTTATTTAGAATATAATACACCTTCGTGGTAACTGGGGTAATTTCTTTATTATCCAGTGTAACAACTTGATGTTCGAGCACACGGTCACCCAGTTTTGCTACCACTTGATCAATTTTGACTCTGCCATCTTTAATGAGCGTCTCTGCGCCTCTTCTTGAAGCAATTTCAGCATCTGCTAAGTATTTATTAATACTAATGCCTTTCGTTTTTTCATGAGTTATTGTTACATCCTGGCCATTATGGATTTCAGATATTCTTTTTGCGTACATTTTATCACCAGTTAGATTATACCAAAACTAGGGCATAAGTATTATTAAAATGCGCATTCTTTAGGAATATTGGTATAATGGTTTATAGGATTATTTTCTACCAGACTGAGATTCAAAGGAACTTTTCATATGAGTATTTTATCGTTTATGATACCGGAAGGCTATCAAGGGACAATTCAATCGTTTCTAATCCATACCAAAATCAAAAGTTCATACGTAAATGAACTTATTTTTGGTAAGAAAATAATGATAAACCAAGAAATCATCAGAAAAGATGTACCCATTAAGTCCAATGATTTTGTCCAAATCGATTTTAGTTTTATGAAAGAACCTACTATTCATCTTATTGATAAAACCATTGATATCATTTATGAAGATGCGTTTTTCTGCGCAGTATACAAACCTATTGGTCTTTTGGTTTATGATGATTCAAATAAAAAAGACAATCTAACCAGTCGTGTAAATGCTCATTATCAAAAGCATGATCATCCTTTTAGTGTTTTGCCAGCACATAGGATTGATGTCGATACATCAGGGATTGTTTTATTTGGCAAAAACCCATTAAGTATTAGTTTCTTATCCAATCTATTTGAGTCGAAAGACATTGAGAAAACCTATTTAGCTATCGTAGAAGGGCTTGTTGTTAAAGATGGATTTATTAAGAAAAGAATTGCTCTAGATAGACACTCCAACAAAATGCGTATCTCAGAAACAGGCAAAGATGCTTATACCTCTTACAAAGTTTTGAAAAAAATGGAGAATGAGACCTATTTAAAGATTATGATTGCCGGTGGTAGAAAACATCAAATAAGGGTACACCTTTCAAGTATCGGACACCCTATAAAAGGCGATATTTTATATGGTTCTAAAGATGAAAGACTTTATTTACACTTCTATCAAACTAAGTTTAGAGACCTTTACGGGAATGTTGTAACGATACAAACTGACATTCCATTTTATGAGAATGTTTTACTTTGAGTTTAGGAAAAATAAGAGTATAATGTTACTGATTATAAGGAGATAATATAAATGAAAATAACAGATGAAGCAAAAGTACTATTAGAGAATGCGTTAAAACAAGAAAACTTTAACTGCGTAATCGCTGGTTTAGAATATGGCTGCTGCAGTGGAGAAGCCCAAATTGTTTTCGGATTAGGTAATATCGAAGACGGCGACACCGTTTATGATATTAACGGCATAAAATGCGTTATGGAAGAAGAAACTTACTTACACGCAGAAGGCGTTACAATCTATGTTGAGAATGATGAATTAATGTTTATGGATGAAAATGCATCTATGCACCACCATCATGACCATGATCATGAATGTGGTTGTGGCGGACACCATCATGAAGAACACGATTGTGACTGTGAACACGATCACGAAGACCATGAATGTCAATGTGGTCATCATCACGAGTAATTAATTAACACCGACTTGTTCGGTTTTTTTTTCGATCATAACTATCTTTTGTATAGGATGTTTCCATGTCTATAGTTGTTGTGTCGCTTATTGTAGATTACTTATTAAAAAAAATATGGTATTTTGTATATTCGTTATAAAAATAAAATAACCTGTGATATAATAATATCTACATATGACCTATGGGTCAAAACTATAAACATAAGGGGATCTAAACAATACAATATGGACAGTGACAGTATATACTTAATAATTATCTTATTTTCGATAGTTCTTTCTGGGGTTTTCTCAGCTACTGAGACCGCTTTTTCATCGCTCAATAGAATTAGAATGAAAAATCTTGCAGAAAAAGGAAATAAGAAAGCGAAACTCGTAATCAAACTATCGGAACGTTACGATGTGTTACTTTCTACGATTTTAATTGGAAATAACATTGTAAATATTTTAGCAGCCTCAATGGGAACATTGTTTTTCGCTGGGTTTCTTGGTCAAGAAGTTGGTGCAACCGTTTCGACAGTTGTTCTAACAATCGTAATCTTGATTTTCGCTGAAGTTTCACCTAAGACCATTGCCAAGGAGTCACCTGAAAAATTTGCTTTATGGATTGCACCGTTTATCAATGTTTTGTTAAAGGTATTTACGCCATTTAATTACTTTTTCACCCATTGGAAAAAACTCTTATCCAAGATTTTTAAATCAAGTGATGATAGAAGCATCACTGAAGAAGAATTATTAACGATTGTGGATGAAGCTGAAGAAGCTGGCGGAATCAATAAAGATGAAGGCACATTAATCCGTAGTGCAATCGAGTTTACTGAACTTGAAGCAGCCGATATTTTAACTCCTCGTACAGATGTGACGTTTATTCCATCTGATTTAGATAAAGAGAAGATAGCGAAAGTTTTTGCAGAAACAGGGTATTCGAGATTACCAGTTTATGAAGGTACAATCGACCATATCACTGGGATTATTCACCATAAAGACTTCCATAACTATATCTATAGTACAGACGCGTTAGTAAGTGAATACATCAAACCTGCTCTATACATCACAAAATCCATGAAGATTGATGTATTACTTCGTGAACTACAACGTAAGAAGATACACATCGCTGTTGTCCTTGACGAGTTTGGTGGTACCGTAGGGATCGTAACCATGGAAGACATATTAGAAGAGTTAGTTGGAGAGATTTGGGATGAACATGATGAGGTCATTCATGAAATCGAAAGAATCGGTGAACATGAGTTCTTAGTATCTGGTCATGCTAATGTAGAGAAATTCTTCGAACTCATTAACTATAAGCACGAAGTCGATGTATTTACAGTTTCTGGGTGGATTGTTGAAACACTTGGACATCTACCAAGAAAAGGGGAATCCTTCACCACTGACAACTTTGAAATAGAAATCAAAGAAATAGATGGGAAACGTATCCAAAAAGTTCTCATTAAGGACATTCGAACTCAAGAGATAACAGAAGACTAGTCACCCGACTAGTTTTTCTTTCTTAAAGTGAGAATATCACGTAAAATAAGTATATGGAGGTATTAGTATGGTAAATCATGAAAAAAATAGCGAAGTGATTGTTATGAATAGTCCCTTGGTCAAAAACGCAACGATGAAGGCACTTGTCGGTCCTAATGAAGGTTGGGATTCACATGTCCTTAGAGTCTTGACTTTGGATGTCAATGGTTATAGCCCATTACACAAACACCCTTGGCCACACATCAATTATGTCTTAGAGGGTGAAGGCGAAATCGAGATAGATGGCGTCATTACTAAGGTTTTTGAAGGTTCTTATGCCTTTATTGAAGGCAATAAACTTCATCAATTTAGAAACACAGGAAATACCCCATTTAAATTCATTTGCATCGTTCCTAAAGAAGGACACATTATTTAATACTATAAGGAGAGTCTATCGTTATAGACAACTTAATCAATGTCATACATGAAAAAAAAGATGGTTTTGCCTCAGCAGATATATTCGGTGTTGAGTAGTTCACGGTATTAAGAAGAAAAGGTATTATCTCGATTTTCCCTGAATGCCAAATCTCAATGAGTGGGGTCTTTATGAACCACAGTTTCTCTTTAGCTAAACTCTTAAAAAAAGCCAATGTGGATGTTTATTTTATTAAGCATCATAACGCCTATATGGTTAACCCACCTTGGACAAAGAGATCTTTCAAAGGACGCATAAATACGACGATAGAATGTCTTAAGAAAGAAGAACTAAAAGTGATGAGTCTAGATGTAATCTATCAAACTGTGATTGAATATCTCTATTATGACCCATACCTCTATAATGAAACGGCAAAACTCAAATATAAGATGAATGACATAAAAGGCTTAGAACATATCGTGTATACTTGTCCTAGTCGTAAGAATGAAACCATTACATCCAGTTATGACAAACTCATATGCACTATTTGTAATCAAAATATGCATTTTGGTTCATGCGGGAAACTCGATAACAAAGGCATTAAACACTATTTAGATATCTCTAAAGAACTCATAAAACGCGAACACCAAAAAGACCCAAGCTATACATTGTCAGCCCTGTAGATTTATACATGTACAAAGACAAAATCATGAAAATTGTTGGCTCTGGTACGATTAGTCTCAATCAAGACAGATACTTATACGAATTAGGAGGTCACAAACATGCCTGAAACTACTCTATGTTATATAAAAAAAGGCGATTATTACTTGATGATGCACCGAATCTTAAAACCCAATGACTATAACCATAATAAGTGGATAGGGGTTGGCGGGAAAATCGAAAACGAAACGGTAAAAGAATGTCTATACCGCGAGGTATTAGAAGAAACAGGGTTAGTACTTAGAAATGAAACCTTCTTCGGACATGTTTTCTTCCATGATGATAATTATTATGAACACATGTATTTGTATGTATCAGAGGATTATGAAGGTACAGTAATCGAATCTTCTGAAGGGGTTTTGGATTATATCCATAAAGATGACATCCTAAATTTAGAACTATGGGAAGGCGATATCCTGTTTCTCAAAAAGATTCTTGCCAATGAACCCTTTACTAGACTCGATTTATTCTATGAAAAAGGCCACTTAATTAGATCAGAATTCAAAGACACTTTGTAGGTGTCTTTTTTTGCGTTATAATGGTACTGAAGGTGATCTCATGATTAAAGTCAGTGTGACAGAAATGGTGAACTATGTCTATATGCATGGTGACCTGTCCAGTCAAACATTTCAAAATAATCGCCAACTAGAAGGCATTAAAGCCCATCAACTCATTCAAAAAAATTATGGTTCGGATAAACAAAAAGAAGTGGTAATCACCTTTCTAGATACCTTTAAAGGCAATCCTTTTTTAATTGAAGGACGAATGGATGGATTAATGAGTTTGACCTCTATTGAGGAAATCAAGTCGACCATGTCTCTTGATTTCCTTTTTGAACCTGAAATAACGCATTTAGCTCAATTAAAACTATATGCCTATATGTACATAATTAATGAAAACCTCGATTCTATTGATGGCGTACTGACTTATATTTCCATTGTAGATTACAAAACAAAAGCTTTTTATTATACATTTACCAAAGAAGACTTAAAAAAGTTTTACGATCATACAAAAGAAGTATTTTTAGGGTGGCTATTAATGATTGAAGAGAAAGAGACGTTATTTTTCAACAGCTTGGCTTGCATTACCTTTCCTTTTCCAAATTATCGTAAAGGTCAAAGGGCCTTTATGAAGGGGGTATTTCATACCGTTAACCAGAAAGATTTACTTTATGCCGTAGCACCTACAGGCATTGGTAAAACATTGGCAAGCCTTTTTTCTACCCTTAAAACCCTTAAAGACCCTAATGAAAAAATCTTCTACTTAACGGCAAAGACCGAAGCCAAACAAGTGGCATATGAAGCAACTAAACTTTTGGAGGCTAATGGATTAAAGGCAAAAACCCTTATTCTAACCTCTAAAGACGCGATTTGTTTTTTACCTGTTAGAAACTGTGATCCCGTGGCATGTCCTTTCTCAAAAGGATTCTTTGACAGGTTAACAGATGCGTTAAAAGACATTTATGAACATGAAAGCATCTTTGATAGAGAGACAATTGAATCCTATGCCAAAAAACATATGGTTTGTCCATTTGAGTTCTCACTAGAGGTTTCAAATATCTCTAATATCATTATTTGTGACTACAATTATGCCTTTGACCCAAGGGCTAGACTCATTAGGTATTTTGAAGACGATAAGTACAATCCAATCTTATTGATTGATGAAGCTCATAATTTAGTATCTCGTTCAAAAGAAATGTATTCAGCCTCTCTTAATAAATCAGACCTGATTAACCTTAGAAAATATACCAGAAAGATTAAACCTTCTGTAACAAACTCTGTTAACAAGCTGATTAATCATTTCGAAAATTATGAAGCAATAGGCTTTTCTGAATATGATAAACCAAGTAAGGATTTAACAGATTTAATTAGTAATCTTTTGCGTAAAATGCAAAAATCGATGGATTCTATCTCCAAAGATAGTAGAAAATCCTTAATCATGGATGAATATTTTAAACTCTTACAGTTTGAAAAAATCTATGAACTTTACGGAGTTAACTACAAAACGAATGTTGTGACTTCGGATACCGATACCACCATTACGTTGAGGTGCCTGGATGCCAGTAAGTTCTTAAAAGAAACTTTTAAAGATAAAGCTCATGGCTCTGTCTTATTTTCTGCCACCTTAATGCCACTAGAATACTATAAAACTTTACTATCTAATGACCTTGGTGAACACATTATGATCGAGAATCCTTTTGATAAAGAAAGGCTCAAAGTCATTAATTATCCGATTGATACCAGATATCAAAACAGAATTTATACGGTAAAAGAAATACTAAAGATGGTGGATACCTTAACAGCCTCTAAAAAAGGCAACTACATTTGTTTCTTGCCATCTTATCAATATCTAGACCTTGTCACAAAAGAAATAGAAGCAGATAGAGATTATAAGTATTACATTCAAACAAAATCGGATCAATCTAATAAAGCTGACATCCTTGATGAGTTTACACAAATCAAACCATATTCTCAAGTAGCCTTTTTTGTCTTAGGAGGCATGTTTTCAGAAGGCATTGATTATGTAGGGGATATGCTCAATGGTGTTATCGTTGTTGGAGTAGGATTGCCAGCATTTAACAGTGAGACTGAACAACAAAAAGCCTACTATGAGGAAACCTTTAACAAGGGGTTTGATTATGCCTATACTTATCCTGGGCTGAATAAAGTCATTCAAGCTGTAGGAAGGGTCATTCGTAGAGATTCAGACTATGGGGTTGCGATTCTGATGGATGATCGTTACCAAAGTTATCGATATACGAAACTCATTCCTAAACATTGGAAACCGATAGAGACGCATTATGATTTTTTGAGAGTTAAAGAATCTTTAGATGGTTTCTGGAAAAAAATCGAATCTTAAGGGTGGTATAATGAATTTGGAGGGTATATACATGAAAGCAATCAATCAATACTTTGTTTTAAACAATGGCGTAAAAATACCTAAAATCGGGCTTGGAACTTGGCAAGTCAAAGACGGCGATGAAGCCTATCATTCGGTGTTAATGGCACTCGAAAACGGTTATAGACACATCGATACCGCAGAAGGCTATCAAAACGAAGCCTCAGTTGGCAGAGCCATCAGAGACTCTAAAATCAAACGAGAAGAGATATTTGTGACCTCTAAATTAGAATCACACATCAAGACTTATGAAGGTGCCATCGAAGCCTTTAGTAAGACTTTAGAGGCTTTAGGTTTTGATTACCTAGACTTATTCTTAATCCATGCCCCATGGCCATGGAGTGAGATGGGAAAAGATTGTAAAGAAGGTAACGTCTTAGCTTATAAAGCAATGGAAGACTTATACAAACAAAAAAAGATTCGCGCAATCGGAATCTCTAATTTCAATAAAGAAGACATAGACAATATATTAACCCACTGTGAAATTACGCCTCAAGTGAATCAAATAGCCTACTTCATTGGGATGGATCAAAAAGAAACCATCGAACACTGTCGTAAACATAACATCACAGTAGAAGCGTACTCACCACTGGGAATTGGGTATTTGTTAACAAATGAAACCATTATTGAAATGGCTAAAAAATACAATGTATCCCCAGCACAAATCTGCATTCGTTTTTGTTTAGAAAAAGACACAGCACCACTACCAAAATCGACACACTTAGATCGTATCATCATGAATAAAGAAGTCGACTTTACAATTAAACCAGAAGATATGGCTGTTTTGGATACCATTAAAGGCGATCCAAGACGCTGGGACTAAAAAAGAGGATTGGCTAAGCCAGTCCTTCTTTATTCATAAGTAGACTTATGTCTCTTATTAATGAATCAATATCCGCTTTAGTCGTTTGATAGGTTGTGACTAAACGGATGGTGCTTTTCTTATCACCCATAGTCCATACTTCAAACAAATATTTGTTCTCTAAAGCTTTAATCCACTCATTTGGTAGGGTCGCAAACTGTTGATTCGTCGGTGTGCTATGAAGTTCTAGCCCTAAGCTATGAAGTCCCTCTATCAAATATCTAGAAGACTCATTAGCACTTATTGCAATCTCATTAAATAAGTTATCCTCAAACAGGGCATCAAACTGTAATGCGGTTAAGAAGCCTTTGGCAAGCAATCCACCATTTTGTTTGATGGAGTATCTAAAGAAAGGTTTCAGTGTGTTGTTTTTAATGATGAGTGCTTCACCAAACAAAGCACCATTCTTAGTCCCACCTATGTAAAATAAATCGGTATATTTGGATATCTCATCTAAGGTAAGGTCATTTGTTTTCGCATTTAAGGCAACGCCTAATCTTGCTCCATCTAAATAAAGCCACAAATCTAAGGATTTTGAAGTATCATACAACAACATGAGTTCTTGTTTAGAATAGATTAATCCGGTCTCTGTAGAGTTAGAAATATAGACTAATTTAGGTTTAACCATGTGTTCATCTACATGGGATTGATAGACACTCTGAATCATTTCTGGAGTGAGTTTCCCATCCTTGGTTGCGACACTGATAATCTTATGTCCTGTGTGTTCAATCGCACCGGTCTCATGGACAAAGATATGCCCAGTCTCTGCAGATATAACTGCCTCATAAGGTTTTAGTATATGGGAGATCACCGTTTTATTCGTGATTGTTCCTCCAGTTAAAAAGTGTATATCTATATCGTTAGTAAACATGCTTTTCATGTGTGAAACAACTTTAATGGTTTCTTGATCTAGACCATATCCAGTGTAGGATTTACTTTGATGGGTTACAAATTTTTTAAGGATGTTTGGATGCGCGATATCGCTGTAGTCATTTTTGAAATTAATCATGTTTTATCACCTATTTGTATTATATCATAGGACAAAAACCCTCAATTAAGGGTTTTTGTTCATAGTTGAACCTTACTCAAAAAAATAGGACAAATTTATGTAAATTATTACGATTAAACCTTGACATTACGCGATTATGTAGTAAACTTAAATTAGAGTTAAAAAAATCATATCTTTGAACAATTTTAAAGGACACATTCAATTAAACTCACCCTTGTCTTTTTATCGTGAAGGGTAGAAAGGTGTATAGATGTCAGATTCCATTTTTGAAACCAATCCCTATATCGATGAACCATTAAGAGAGTATAAACAAATCTATAAAGATAAACACCACCAAAATGTTACGGAGTTTATCGATGATTTAGTCAAAAAATCTAATGTAGACGTTGAAGCAAATAGATCAACTATTAAAACCATTCGAAAAGAAGAACAAAAACGCGATACCATCGTTAAGGCGATTCGAAAGAAATCGACTTTACGTGGACTATTGATTTTCTTGATTATTGTTTTAGCGATAGCACTTATCATTTCGATTAATCAGTTTACATTATCTGAAGAGATGACCATGATTTTCGTGATGGTAGGATCAGTTATATTTATTGGGTTATTTTTATTCCTAATCATTAAGAAGTTAAACCCACAGATTAAAACAATGAAAAAAGATAAGCAGAAGCTCGATGAAGTGATTAACACATTGATGCAAGAAGCTTTCCAACAAATGTTACCACTTAATCAGTTATTTTATGAAGGCATGAGTAGAGAACTCTTTCAAAAGACCATTCCACTCATTAAGCTCGATAGAATGTTTGATTCAAAGAGATTTGACTATTTGGTTAACCGTTTCGGTTTGAGCGGTGTGCCGGATTTAGATCGTTCGACTCTGTTTGTTCAATCAGGCGAAATCAATGGCAATCCATTTTTCATTTGTGACGATTTAGTTCACCGTTTAGGGGTGAAACAATACTCAGGCTCGAAAACGATTCACTGGACGACTAGCACAACCGTGAATGGTAAAAGAGTGACACAACATCATACACAAGTATTAACTGCAACCGTTGAAAAACCATTTCCGATGTATGCAGAACAACCTTATTTAATTTATGGGAATGATGCAGCCCCAGATTTGATTTTCTCAAGAGAAGATTCAGATGCTGAAAATCTCTCTGAAAAACAAATCGATAAAGTGGTTAATAAAGAGATTAAGCGCTTAGAGAAAAAATCTCAAAAGAGTATTACAAAAGGTGAAAACTACACCGTAATGGGAAACTCTGAGTTTGAAGTTTTATTCGGTGCGACAAACCGTAATAACGAAGTACAGTTTAGATTATTATTTACCCCACTCGCTCAAAAACAATTACTCGAACTTATGAAGGAAAAAGAAATTGGATTTGGTGACGACTTTGATTTTGTAAAACATAAAAAGATCAATATTGTCTATCCAGAACATCTAAAGGAAATAAAACTAGACATAGCTCCAAGTTACTTTCATGGGTATGACATTGACGATATCATCAAACGTTTTACAGAATACAATGTTGAATACTTCAGACATGTGTATTTCACATTCGCCCCAATACTAGCGATTCCGCTATACCAACACACATTACCACACGAATATATTTATAAAGGGTTATACGACTCCTATGTATCATTTTATGAACATGAGAAAGTGGTTAACCGTATGAATGAATCTAACTTTAAACACCCATTATGTGTTACAAGAAACATCTTGAAAACAAGGGTAGTTAAAAGTAATGATGAAAAAGACCACGTGGTAGTTACTGCTTATGGCTACCGTTCAGAACCTAGAGTGGATTATGTCAACAAGATGGGTGGAGATGGTAGAATGCATACCATTACAGTTCCATGGACTGAGTATATTCCAGTTTCACAGGATTCTAAAGTTGAGATCAATGTCTTAACAGAAGAAAAAGAACCAACGCACCAAGAAAAGTTTAGAAAACTATTTGAAGATCTTAAAGATTCCAATGTTGACAAAGACAAGATCTTAAAGATGGGTACGTTTATTGCAACAGTTATCAACAAAGACTAATGTCTGATAAAATATAATACATGGAGGATATGTAAATGGCAAACGAATTAGATGAAATGAATGGTCCAGTTAACGAAGCCGGACGAGATGTAAATGTAATTGAAAAGCAAATTCCTGTTAAGACAGGTGTTGGTTCAATTATATTTGAAGTTGTATTGTGGATTTTATTCATTATTCCAGGGCTTGTCTTCTTATTCATGAAGATCAATGCACAAAAATATTTAAGACAACTTCAACAAAGAATTCAACATAACGCATCACAAATTGACAACTATCTTGAACAAAGAGTTCAAATTCTTCAAAACGTGGTTGGTATTGTTGAAAAATCCGTAGATTTAGACAAAGATGTCATGAAATCTGTGGCAGCGTTTAGAGGTGGCGTACATCCAGATGAAGCAAACAGAAATGAAGTTGCTGGTCAATTAGATGCCGCTATGAGAAGTATTAATGTAGCTTTCGAAGCTTACCCAGACTTAAAAGCACACCGTGCACTTGCAGATGCTATGCAACAAAATAGTTATCTACAAAAAGAAATTACGGCTGCTAGAGAAGTTTATAACGACACAGTTTTAAGATGGAACTCTGATATTTTCGCATGGCCAACTAAGATGATTGTTGCTGCCAAAGCAGGATACACTACTAGAATTCCTTTCACTGCAAGTAAAGAAGTTAAAGAACAAGCTAGATCAAAATTTTTCTAAGATAATACTAAAAAAAGTAAACGTCTAAGGGGCAACCCATAGACGTTTTTTCTATCCCAACAGCACCTAAGGATGAGCGCCGATAAATTATATAAAAAAATTATAAATTTCAAAATATTTTTGTGGAAAATTGAAAAAAATAGGCGTATGATATGTATGGAGAAATCCCACTATAAGGAGCATATATATGCAAGTTCAAGGCAAAGATTCTAGAGGAACACACCTAAAGAAAAACAAAGTCAGAAACGCTAGAAAAAAAGGCTTAAAGATTAATTTCATCACAGGCAAATAAGGGCGTTTAACCAAAGAGGCAAATTGCCTCTTTTTTTTCGCCAAAAAAAGAAGACATTCTTGTCTTCTTAAGCTTTTATAGCACATCTTAATTTAGCTGATCTTGACCTAGGATTCAAAAATACTTCGTCTTGAGTCGGTAACATCGGTCCAGAGGTTTCTTGATAAATTCCAAGTTTTTCATAATGTTTAAATGCTTTCTTTACCAAACGGTCTTCCCCAGAATGGAAAGTAAGTACCGCTACCCTACCGTTTTTATTTAAAAGAGGTGGGATTTTCTCCAGAAGTTCAAACAAAACCTCATATTCAGCATTAACATCTATTCTTAGTGCCTGAAATGTTCTCGTTGAGGACTTCTTTACTGCCTCGTCGAATAATGCTTTAGGCAGGAATTTTAAAGCTTCTTTGACAACCTCGTGTAAATCTTTTGTTGTTTCAATAGCATGACCTTTACGATAAGATTCGATAATCGCTTTTGAAATCTCTTTTGCATAAGGTTCATCAGCATTTTCAATTAGCATACCTTCGATTTCTTCTAAAGTCATGTTGATTAAACGGTCTTTTGCACTAATGCCAGTAGTTGGGTCCATTCTTAGGTCAAGTGGACCTTCAAACTTATAAGTAAAGCCTCTTTTAGGATCATCGATTTGCATAGAAGACAAGCCTAAATCAGCCAAAATGAAATCAAAGGTTTCTCCGATTTGATCAATGTCTTTAAAGTTAAGTTGGTGTAGACTAAAGTCTTTCTCAGTGAATCCAGCATCTAATAACCTATCCAATGTTTTTGGTAATTCAATAGGATCTTGGTCGACGCCATGAATATGCCCAGTGTGATTGAGCTTAGTTAGCATTGCTTTAGTATGACCCCCAAATCCGAGGGTAACATCTAGACCAATTTCGTTAGGTTTAATATCCAGGAAATCCAATATTTCATCGACCATTATCGATCTGTGCATTCCTGCAGGGGTATTGCCTTTATTCATGACATGGGTAATGAGTTCTTGGTATTTCTCAGGTTGTTGTTCTTTGTATTTTTCTTCAAAGCGTTTTGGGTACTTACCACTATACCTAACACGTCTTTTTGGTTTTTCAGCGTTCATTTTATCACATCCAAAACTATCATACCAAAAAGAACCTAGTTTAACAAATTATGAAAGCATTCAGCATCATTTAAGGTATTTTTTTTACAAGTGCGCTATTTTCTACCTTTATTCGATATAAACCATCCTTATTACAATAAAAGTAGATGTGTTTTAAACCCCTTTGCTTTAGTCTTGCTTCACTGGGGCCTTCTGGATATAACTTAACGAGTTCAACTCTATCAAAAGATACCCCTGCAATAAATGATAAATAGTGTATCTTTGTCATTGGATGATCAATTCTAATATACATATCATCCTCAACAATGCTCATAAAGTCGTTTGACTTAACTTGATAATCTTCAGCCTCTAGAGCGGGTAGTGTAATACCATGACAACTAAGTGCTATTTGACCAATAGAATGAGTGACATTTCCACATATTGGGCAAACATAGAAATGCGTTTTTAACATGTTTGATGCTAAGTTAGTATTATCGACTGGATTACCCATTAATAGCTCTGTAATTGAGACATTTAAAGCTTTCGATAGTCCTTCTAACAACGTGATATCAGGGTATCCTTTGCCTGTCTCCCATTTAGAGACAGTCTTATCACTTATGGATAACTTTATAGCCAGTTCTAATTGTGTTAATCCACACTTTTCTCTTAATTGTCTTATAACCTGTCCGGTTATGTATTGATCCATACAATCACCTCTTCAATCTCATTATAATTCAATTTTACTAGCAATAATACCTACTCAAAGTAGATATTAAGTGTTTGGTAATGAAACCAGGGTGTGCGAATCACAAAAATGACAAAACTAAATGATTTAACGTTCAAAGTAATTTGCTTGTATATGAAAACACTTTCATGATAGAATTAAAAAAAATACAGGAGGTTTAAATATGGGTATCAATCAAAAAAACCGGTTAATGATTATTGGCGCATTAACCGTCCTTTTAGGCGTCTCAATTTATGAGAATGGTTTAAATGTATTATGGATTGCTTTAGTAGCAATCATTTCTTCACTGGTTGTTGAACTCTTGGCAACGCATCTTCGAAAAGAGACTTACGATTTTACGGCGTATTTTATTACCCCTCTGGTAATCGCGTTGATTGTGCCATACAACATCCTAGATCATGTCTGGATGGTTTCGTTAGGTGTAATGTTTGGACTGTTTTTTGCCAAAGCCCTTTTTGGAGGTCAAGACAAGAACGTGTTTAATGCTGAAGCACTTGGGTTAATATTCATCATTATGTCTTTTCCAACTTACTTACTTAATCAAAAGTCTGGGAATGTCGTAGGGGATTTATTTATTTATACTTCATTAGGGCTTGCTGTTGTGTTAATGGCACTTAAGGCAATATCGGTTTATACAGTTATCAGTTTCCTAGTCACACTCTTTGGATTCTACTTTGTTTCTTCTTTATCAAATGGTGCCAATCCAAACCCTATGGATATCTTATTAACAACGAATATGGTTTTCATTGGTCTATTTATGGGCAGTGAGCATTCAACAGGATCAAAAACGAATATTGGAAAACTCATGTATGGGATCACTCTCGGGTTTTTAATGTGGTTGATTAATACAAAATCTTCAAATAGAGAGTTTGCGGGTATATATGCAGTCATTTTAGTCAATGCTATATCACCACTTATTGATCAGTTTGTTTCAGCCTATATTATCAAACCAACCATTAAGGAAGTGATTGAATGAAAGACTCAATGAAATCGTTTATCTTTATGATAGTATTAGGCGTCTTAACTGCTGGATTAATCACAGGCGTAGATGCACTGACTAAGAATAGAATCTTGCGCAATTCCAATTATGAATGGAAGTCTGCGATGTTAAATCATCACGGAGTCTCTTCTGCAGTTGAGAACCATGCGAGTATTTTTGATGAGAATTTTTTAGTAGAAGTAGAAGCTTCTACACCAAGAGAAGTTGTATACAAACATAAAACAGAGGGGACATATAGTTATTACTTTACAGGCTCTGGTTTATGGGGTGAAATCAATGGCGTTATTACTTTAGAAAGCGATTTAAAGACGATTGTTAAAATCACCGTCTTAAATCAACAAGAAACCCCAGGTCTTGGTGGGTTAGTCTCTACCAGAAAATACCTTAATAATTTTGTAGGTAAGAAGTTTGATCCAAGTTTAGCACTCTCTGATCCGGATTTGTCATTGGATAAAGCCGTTCAAGTCGATCAAATTACAGGGGCTACTGGGACTTCAAGACGGTTCATCCTACTGTTAAATGACAACTATGAAATCAAAATGGGAGGGTTACTATGAACTACTTAAGAATGAAATACACCAAGTGGTTTCAAACTCTAAAAAATGGGGTATCTAGTCAAAATCCAATTTTGATTTCAGTACTAGGGATTTGTAGTGCACTTGCGGTTACGAACCAAGTCGTTAACGCAATTGCCATGGGCTTAGGTGTCACATTCGTAGTAATGGCTTCATCGGCTACCGTATCTTTACTAAGAAACTTCATTCCTTCAAAAGTGAGAATGGTTGCCTATATGGTCATTATATCGACATTCGTTATCCTTGTTCAAATGTTCTTAAAAGGCTTTTTCCCAACCATTGAAAAAAACTTAAGTGCTTATGTCGGGTTAATCATTACTAACTGTATCGTCATGGGAAGAGCTGAGGCTTATGCCGTAAAGAATCCAGTTAAGTATACACTGATTGACGGATTCGCAAACGGTATGGGTTATACGATTGTTTTAGTTGTGGTTGCAGGCATTAGAGAACTATTAGGCTATGGCACATTATTGGGCATGCAAGTCATGCCATCAAGTTGGATTAATTGGGTTGTCTTATCGATGGCACCAGGCGGATTCTTCGTAATCGGATTACTCGCTTGGGGCATGAGAAGTCTAACCAAAAATTATGAGGAGTAGGTGAGTATATGGAACGTTTATGGGATATTTTTATTGCATCAATATTATCACAAAATATCGCACTAATCTTTATATTAGGGATGTGTTCTTTAATCGCGGTTTCGTCATCGATAAAAAACGCACTTAATATGGGGGTTGCGGTTGTTTTAGTAGTCACACTTACAGCCATGATTAACTGGCCGATTTATCAATTATTGTTAAAGACCAATACTACCAATTTAGCCTTATTAGTCTTTATGATTACCATTGCAGCAACCGTTCAGTTACTGGAAATGGTAATCGAGAAATACTTACCAAGAGTGTATAACTCATTTGGTATCTTTTTACCTTTGATTACAGTTAACTGTGTTGTATTAGCCATCTCTTTATTCTTTATGAATAGAGAATACTCATTTTTAGAAACCTCAGTATTCGCGTTTGGAAGTGGCTTAGGATGGATGCTTGCGATAGTGTTATTAGCTGGTATAAGAATTAAGATGAAAGAGATATCAAACATTCCTCGTGGATTAAAAGGAAAAGCAATCTCATTCATTATCCTTGGTATTTTAGCATTAGCGTTCTTTGCCTTTACTGGCATTGGCGCGATATAGGAGGAAATACTATGTGGACATTTATCATATTAGTGGGACTCCTTATTTTAATCACAGCATTTGTCTTAGTATTTGAAAAACTATTAGGCTCATCCGGCGAAAGAACGATTACGATTAATGAAGACACATTGATCCCTGTATTCGGCAATGACACAGCGCTCAATTCATTATCCAAAAATAAAATATACATCCCGTCTGCTTGTGGCGGAAAAGGAAGTTGTGGGACTTGTAAATTTAGATTGATAGATTATCATGAACCGCCAAAACCGACCGAAATTGGGTTATTATCCAAAGAAGAAGTGGAAAATGGAATTAGATTATCCTGCCAAACTAAAGTCTCTACAGACTTAAAAATCATTTTACCTAAAGGGTTACTAACCGCGAAAAGCTTTAAAGGAAAAGTCATCAAATTGGACAAAATGACTTATGACATCAAACTGGTTAGATTTAGACTTGACGAACCTATGTATTTTAAACCTGGACAGTATGGTCAAATTGAAGTGCCTGGATTTGATGAGGTTAGAGCTTATTCGATTGCCTCTGATTCTTCAAACCCTTATGAAATTGAGTTTATCATTAGACAAGTGCCAAATGGATTAGCCTCAACCTTTGTTAACCAAGCCCTAAGGATTGGAGATACTGTAAAACTTACAGGACCATTCGGAGATTTCTACTTACAAGAAGAATCGACAAAACCAATCATCATGATTGCGGGGGGATCTGGTAAAGCACCGATTCGTTCAATCATATACCGTCTTATGGAACAAGGGTTCAAACGTGAGGCTACCTATTTCTTTGGGGCACGAACAGAAGCGGATCTTTACTTAACAGATTATTTCCTTGATGTTTCAAATAGATTTCCAAAATTCTCTTATGTGCCAGCACTCTCTCATGAACTAAAGGATAGTCCGTGGAAAGGTGAAAGAGGCTTAATCACAGAAGTGGTTGCTAAACTAACCGATGATTTAAGTGGACATGAAGCTTATCTTTGCGGGTCTCCTGGCATGATTGATGCGTGTGTAAAAGTGTTAAAATCTAAAGGTATGAAAGAAGAAAATATCTACTTTGATAAATTCTAATAAAAACAGAAAACGGCTTTAATAAGCCGTTTTTTGTTTATGTTTTAGAATAATACTATCTAATAAAGGCAAATAGGTCTAGTTGATGTAATCTTCGTAGATTATATCACTAGGAAAATAGATGATTTTGTCTTCTGAATTACCAAACAAAAGTGAGGTACCACTCTTAATAAGGATGTTTCCAGATTCATCATGATAACAAGTTACCATGATTTCACCTTCCGCAAGTTTATTATAAAAAGCAATCATAATCTCATCCATGTAAGAGATATTACCTTCTAGTGATGAGTCTTTCTTAAAGTAATCCACTGTCAAATCCATAAGTGAAAAGTCGTCATCCTTATCCTTAAAATATGTTTCTACTTCATTCATATCGACAGGAAGCATATAATCTGTTAAGATAAACATTTTTTCTTTGTCTTTGTTACGCTTCATCACATCGTTATATACTAAGAGTTTGTAGGTATCGTCTTGTTTAACGATATCAACGAATAGTAATAAGTTTTCTTTAAGTCTTGGTGCGATGCTTCCTCTATCACCAGCGTTTTCTATGATATAGTCAATACCATCGATGTCTTTAAATTGATTCTCTAGATTCTTATATACGAGAATGCCTTCAATAACGTACTCCAAATTACCATACTTAGATTCAACGATGTCTTTTTTCTCTGATCGTAATCGCACATCAGGCAGCAGTAGTTTACAAGAAGATAATAGAAAAACAAAAACAGTAATAACAAATAATCCAGCTATTCTTTTCATCTCGATTGTGCACTCAGATAGTCATACTTATCTGAGTAACTCCTTTCTCTGTAAGCGTGGATGATTCTATAAGGGTAATCACATCCTAAGTGATCAGTAATTGTTATTTTTAAGATACTTATTTAGAGACCTATGGTTTTTGAAGATCAGTCCATCTTTAGAATGAGTTACTAAAGAGTGATAAAAGGCTCTCTTTTCTTTGGTTCTACCTTTATATAAAATCCATTTGATAAACTCTAAATCCATTTTTTCTTTACAGCCGTTTGCCATATCGATTCTTGTCTTGCCATTAAATTCTCTGTATCGTTTAAATGCATTCCATAGACATACCCATCTGTTATAGTCTAAATAAATAATCCTATCGGCTAAGTCGAAACGTTCTTTAGCTATTTTCCTATAGTTTCCGTCAATTACCCAAGACTCATTAGTCTCTAAGAATGATTTCATTTGATGATTGAATGTCCTTCGGTCTGTTTCAACCCATCCTGGCATAAACTGTAAGGTGTCCATGTGTAATACTGGTATATTGTAGTGTTTGGATAGTATTCTAGCAAGCGTGCTTTTTCCGCTACCGGAGTGTCCAATAATACATATCTTCATACTGACCCCTTATATCATGCTTCTTAAGTAAAAAAGTTGTTGTTTATATGCCGTTATTCTATCATCAATAGATATTTTATACAATCGTTCCTAGTACTATCAAATGCCTGATATATAAAATGGCCTAATACAGATGTATCAGGCTATTATCTTAATAGACTGATTTTAAGCATTTTAGTTCGATTCCTAGAACACCATATAATTGCTGTTCTTTTTCTGTATAATACAAGAGCATATCATCCGGACTTGCAGATGATAACTCATCAGGTTCATACCCGCACTTATCTAGTGGTAATGATTCATATAGCTTTTTGAAGCTGTCAAAATGATATAGATTAATGACCTCAACCAAGAGTGTTTCAGTTTTATTGCTTGTATTAGTAAATAAGATGTAGTCTCCTATATGGATCAGACGTCTTTTTTCATCATTAAGTCTAAGCTCAATGGTTTTCTTACCCATCATAATCATTTGAAAAGGCGACTCATTTAAGTTCATTGAATGTGTCATTTAGTACTCCTTACAGTAGGGATAATTACTTCTTTTATAATGTGTTTTCAACTTTGAAGATGGATACTTATCTAGTTAATGAGTAGTAGTGGTTTCCTTCAGTAATAACACGCTCTTTATAACCAAGTCTTTTTATAGAATCGATTCTATTTTTGGCTAAAGGAATCGCTTTGGTAGAAATCTTAGTAACCTTAAACAAATTAAAGAAGTGTTCGCTTGTAACTCTAAACAGTTCATCTAGATAGGAGAGCTCTTCATACCTTGAGGCGATATCCACTCTTAAGATACCAGCAGTTACATTTGTCTTACCAACAGAGCCAAACATTTCGATTGTTCCTACTGCTTTAAAAGCGGTTTTGTCTATAACGGAAAACCTGATAAAATCACCATTTTCATAGGCCATTAACCAAGCCTTAATACAGGATTTCATATCCTCAAGTTTCGTCATTTTAAAGTCACCGAAACAGCGATCACAATTGAATAATTCTTGAGCTTTTGGATCAGAATAACAGGTGAGTAAATCAACGGCATCGGATTCTTTAACTAGCCTAATAATGAAAGAATCAGTTTCATAAGTAGGACAAAAGATATAAGGGTTTTGCATAAGTGTACCTCCTAGAAAAAACTAGTGATGATGAAATAAATGTCTTTATATTATGTAATATCAATTATTGTTTTTGTTTATACTTATAGTTCAATCCCAGTGATTCGATATTGATGTTGTAAGTGAACTACCCACCACTTAAATAGAAGTGGGGGCTTCCTATCCAAACCGATGTACCCACCAGTGACTCAATAGGCTATCCCCGTAGTCCCTACGGTTCT